>CAZISK010000663.1:0-5094 GCA_964541355.1 uncultured Candidatus Obscuribacterales bacterium | reverse complement strand
GAAGATGATGGCTAAGGACCGAAGCATTGAGTTGTTCTTCGTAACCGACGAAAATGTCCCTTTGGTCAATCTCAACCAGGAGTCTATCGAGCGCGTAGTTATCAACTTGCTCACCAACGCGATCAAGTACACCCCTAATGGTGGCAAGGTGACAGTCCGGGTTGAGAATATAACAGCCTCGCGGGAAGTTGGCGTTCACATAGAGGACACCGGCATAGGAATTCCGGAGGACTGCCTGGAGCACGTCTTCGATCGATTCTTCCGTGTCGAGAAAAAAGTACACACCATCAAAGGTACCGGACTCGGCCTCACTATCGTCAAGAAAATCATCGAGAAGCACGGCGGACGCGTGGATGTAAAATCGTCGCTCGGCGAGGGATCTACCTTCAGCTTCATCCTGCCGGTCGCACCAACGACGACGGAAGACGTGCCCATTATCGACCAGGCCTATATTATGTCGCAACGCGACCCTCGAAGCGAGACATTGCTTGGCGAAGTGCCCGACACGCTGATCGCCACCGCCGATGGTGAATCTCCCAGCAAACAGCCGAGCGCGACTCCTTAGTTTTGCAGTGCGACATTGCAAACTGCCAAGTATAGCGAGTCGGACTATGCCACCAGAGTTTGAAGCGTTTGTTTGTCACGCATCTTCCAGATACAGGCATCGGATATGTAGTGGTGTAGATTGATGGCGCAATACCATGCGCACGCACCCATCGCCGGGAAAGTCGTAAGGTCATTGAGCGATCGCTGCAGGAATGGCGTGATCAAAGTGGATAGAATCCAGCCCGCTCCGAGGACGAATGCCAGATATTTCAAGCCAACAGGTTTAAAGACCTGCGTCCAGACTTTGGCATAAGACACCGTCACAGGCATGCGTTCTTTAATGTGGTAGGAGAGCGTCACGACAAGGTACTGAGGTGAATGGAAGAGTCCCTGACCTAGTATGGCGATCGCCAGGAAGGAGGCATATCTCTCCAGATAGCCGAGGAAAAGGAAGCACGAGACAAGCGACAAAACAGCCGGCCATGGGATGAGCTGACGGGTCTTGATCCAGCGCTTCACCATCAATGCAGCGAACATGAGAGCCAGACCGCCGACAGCGACGTCACAGATGGTGCGAACGATGAGGGGCAAAGCCATAACCGGAATCAGTTCGAAGCCCGCAACATTCAAATTCGGTCTGACGAAAACATTGGTAACCGCGGAGAATATGCCCGCATAGGTCAGACTGTGCAGCGTGTTTTTCTCCAATTTATCGAGGAAAAAACCGCGCTTGTAGCAGTAGAGGAGCACGATTCCGTACGCTTGAGCGTAGAAATGCTGGAACGAGAACCCCAAGGTAATGCGCCCAATGATGGATGCCCAATAAGGCGAAATCATCGCCACCCCACCGAGAAACAGGCAGACAACAGCGAAAAATGCCACCAACTTTCCAAGCCTCTTGCTGGTAGTTTTGCTGTCATAAACTCTAAGATATGTCGCCGTCTGATGCGGCATGGCGAACAAGATAAGCGCCGTTATCGAAGCTGTTGTCATGAAAGATGATGTCGGCGCATTGGGTATCAATCCAGCCCACATCAACAAGCCGAAAATCCAGACCAGACCGCCGCATACGAAAAGCATGTCAGCGACAGGGTGCAGTATCCATCTGTAGCTTGCTTCTTTGGGTCGCCCCTCTTGCGACTGAGCCTGTGGCGGCGTCTCGGCTACGACTTCAGGTGCCGGCTCGCTCCTGGGCGACTCCACCTCATCTGGCCTAGTAGCCCCCGCGTCAGGGGACTGGTGGTATGCCAGCGACGGCAATCTGCCAAATGAGGGTTCACTCTGCACGCGATGCGACCTCCGGTTATGTCGCTAACGTTTGTATGGTAAGTGGGTAAAAACCCTTAATAGGACAGTTATTCCCTGATACCAAGCTTTCATCTCAATCATATGTCAATTGTGAACATTGTATGCGACACCGAATAGGTGCTCGGCAAATGTCCCGCGGCACCATTCCGATTAGCCGCTGTAGTGGAGCAAAAGTCCCATGTCGTCAATGGTTGAATTGTCACCATATGTGGTGACAAAATAAGAGAAATATCACAAGTTATACTTTATGCGTAAACATTGAGCATATGCGACAGATACACCAAAACGCTGACGGCCTCGGAATCTCCCTCCTTGCAACCGCGAAGATTAACGACCTTTCCACTTTGTCGACAGGTTTCCAAGCAAAGGTCGTGATATCATACGTCCATTGACAAGGTCTAAGACCACAACCCACGTGGCGTTGAGAGAGGAGGTGGAGTTTGGCAAGGGCCGTTTATCCTGGATCATTTGATCCAATGACGCTCGGCCACCTAGATATTGTCAAGAGAGCAAGTAAGCTCTTCGACGAAGTGATCATGGCGGTGGTAGCCAATCCTGGAAAGTCTGCACTACTTCCAATGGAAGTAAGAACGCAGCTGATAGAGGCGGCAGTTCGAGACATACCCCAGATAAGAGTAGGTTCTTTTCAGGGATTGACTGTAGACTACGCCAGACTCAACAACGTTACTTGCTTGATCCGGGGGCTTAGAGCCATCTCAGATTTCGAAGCGGAACTTGGGATGACTCAAACGAATAAGCAGCTATATCCTGAACTAGAAACCATTTTTCTGATGACTAAAGCCGAGTATTCTTTTATTAGCTCATCAACCGTTAAAGAAATCGTCCGCCTGGGCGGTGACGTTTCACAGTTTGTACCAGAACCCGTATACGAATATCTGAAGAAGCACTTCATTAGAGGCACCACAGTATGAGTACACTGACCGCACCTAATGCGACTGTCACCAATAACTACAAGCAGACCACCATTTACAAACACATGGACCTGCTTGAGCACCTTATTGAAGACGCGCCAGGCGTGTATAAGTTTAAATTTATCAATGCTGACGACTTCCTGGATGTGCTTGACAAAGCAAGAGCCCGCCTACCGGAAGAGCTGCGCGAAGCCGCTGAAGTGCTAATGCAACGTGACCAGATCACTACCGAAGCGCATCGACGCTCCGAGCACATTGTGCAACAAGCGCGTCGGCAGGCTGAGATGATGCTTCAAGAGTCAGAACTGTTGAAAGCGGTTCAAGCCGAAGTCGAAAGAATTCGCAAGCAAGTGGTAACCGAAATCGAACAGATGCGTCGCGAAGCATTAGCAGAAGCAGAGCGCATCCGGATTGAAGCGGAAGAAGATGCCACCAGAATTAGAGACGGTGCAGATCATTACGCTGAGTCGGTATTGACCAGAGTAGACACCGATCTGGCCCAGATTGCACTGCATGTTCAAGAATCGCAATCGATCGTGCGCAATGGACAACGCCTGCTCGGACAGGTCAAGCGCGTCCAGGGCTCCACACCAGCTGCGATACCATCGATTCCATCGATGCCGGCGGTCCCTCCGCCGAATCCCAACAACATTCATCTTTCAAGCCCGCTCCTCAGAGGCGGCAACGACTAATAGACGGTGACGTCGAACCTATGCCCGCGGGACCCTAAGCCGCAACACTTTCAGATCCGATCACTGAAGCCGCTGGACGCATCTAAGCTCCCAGCAACGGGTTCTAAACGCGATCGGCAGGAAGGTTCTAGCAGAATAGCTGAACTGCTGGGAAGCGTGCCTGGAGCGGCGTTCCGTCAAGTGAATCAATCATTCGGCTTATAAAACGCGTTCAGATCCTCACCCGGCGCCAGCATTCATGCCTGATCAGTTGCGGATGAAGTCCAGCCCAAGTCGGTGTGCGGTCTCTTCAGTTATAAGTATGTTTTGCTTCAACGGTGTTCTGCCGAAGGCTGCAAGAACTACAGATTTGGATGGTGGACGTGGAGCGCCTCTGCCTCCGCGATCACGGTCGTTACGTCCGCCGCGCCTGTCATCGCCGCGCCCGCCGCCTGAGCGCTGTTTGTCATCACCGGGGTGGCCTGAACCATGGGCTTTCGGACTGTGACTAGATTTGAACTCGCCTATGATCGATGCGCCAACAACTTTGGGCTTATGCCGGAAATTATTGCGAATCTCGCGTGGGAATTTAAAATTGCTGACTGCGCATGCCTGTGTGACATGCTCTTTGCCTTTGTCGTCTCTGAGTGAAACCGACAGTGCTGTGAGCCGGCCTCCTTCTTCAGCGAAAAGAATCACTTTGGAATGCGGCTCGGAGTATTCGCCTTTGATGGCGAGCTGGTGCAGATTTTCCAGCACCTCATTTTCGGCCATGAAATCACGAGTAGGTTTGTCAGCGGCATGATTGGATTCCAGAAGTAATACATCAAGCTGAGACTTTCCTTTGACGGGCTGAGGAACGTTGCCGACTACCTGCAGCAACTCCCTTCCGCGAATGACAGCAGCACCACATATAGTGCGTTTTGATCCAAACGTTTCAAATATTTTGCGAACATCCGAAAACTCATTTGCATAATAGCGGGTCAGCACTCCGCCATCGCTGCTGGCTCTGGTTAAGATTTCCACTGGAGTATACACTTGCTCGCCATTCCCGGAGTCCAGCGAAGATTCAATATCAATAGCCGGAGATTGCGCATCGCCGGTAGTACCAGCCGACTGGCCGGACCGCTCTTCGCTTTCGGGGTTTGCTTGAGATTCGATATCGCCACTTGCCTCTGGCAGACTGGCAATCTGCTGATCCGCATACGAGGCTGTCAACTGCGCACTGCCGGCTGTAGTGCTTTCCTCGGACTGCGATGGCTCAACCGAAGAGTTAGTCTGATCTTGCGAGCTTAGCGCTGCTTGAGCAAGTGAGCGGTCGAGTTCGCCTGTTATCTCCTGGCTATCATCCGCCGATGCGTTGTTTACCTGTGCCGTGCCGCTCTCTTGAGATTGAGAGTCACTGACAGACTCTGTGCTAGCATCCGGAGATGCGTTATCTGTCTGCGCAGTGCCACTCTCTTGAGCTTGAGAGTCACTAACAGACTCTGCCGTTGCCGGAATGGCCTGTTCTTCAGACGAGCTTTCAGCGGGCTGTCCGATTTCGGCAGCACTATCAGAACCTTCAATATGTGAACAATCACCCTCAGTTTTTTCCATATCAACGGACGGCTCAACATCACAGGACACAGCCACAG
>CAZISK010000662.1:0-5114 GCA_964541355.1 uncultured Candidatus Obscuribacterales bacterium | reverse complement strand
ATGAGCGTGGTTCGGCAGAAGCATCTTTATCGCGACGACTTTGTCGAGCAAAAGATGTCGAGCTTTGTAGACCACACTCATACCGCCGGATCCAAGGAGCTCGACGATCTCATAATGGCGAGCAACCACTTCTCCCGGACGACTTACTCCGTTTGGTATGACCGGATCGATCAACGTATCGTCAATGCCTTGAGACGGTTCTTCGCTAAGCACGAGCGTGGGCAAAGGACATTCGCAATAGTCGGATGTCCCATCCCACCTCGTCGGTAAGTTCTGGTCGCCCGTATTGATTGTCTTGCCGCACTTAAGACAGACCCCACCTGTGGTGTCAACAAGATCAATGTTTTTTTCGAATTGTCGGTAATCAGACATTAATGGTGTCCCGTTTCACATACACATAATACCCACCTTCCGGCGTTAATGCTCGGACCCAAGAAGGGCAAATAGAGGCGACACTCCATCCGGATTGAACCAGCCCGGCTTGAGATCAGGCTTCATCGACGAGTTACTCTGTTTGATGGTTTTTCAGACCCGACCGATGCTAATTTCTGAAGGAACAGCATGCTCTGTCGTCTAATCCAGACGTTGGTGAAACCATCGTGGAAAACGAACGTGCGGATGCCATTCGGGGGACGACGGCGACCTTGCTCATCAGAAGTCACAGGGCGAAATGCCGCATATAGAGCGGCTTCTCGCTGATCGTTTTCGCTTAATCAGATTCCAGCTTCAAAAGTGCCATGAAAGCTTCTTGCGGTATCTCGACTTTTCCAACCGACTTCATACGTTTCTTTCCTTCTTTTTGCTTCTCCAGAAGCTTGCGCTTACGCGAGATGTCTCCGCCATAGCATTTTGCAAGAACGTTCTTCCGCACCGCGGATACGTTGGTACGCGCCACTATTTTGCCGCCAATTGCGGCCTGAATTGGAACTTCGAACATCTGACGAGGAATAACCTCTTTCAATTTTTTGGCAAGCTGCTGTCCGTATGTGTGCGCCTTATCTACGTGAACGATGGCGGAAAGCGCGTCGACCGGATCACCGGCTATCAAGATATCCAATTTGACGAGACGAGATTCTCTATAGTCTCTAATGTGATAGTCGAGACTCGCATAACCTTTGGAGCGAGATTTGAGCTGGTCGTAAAAATCAGTGATGATTTCAGACAATGGAAGCTCATAAAGCAACTCTTTGCGCCTCGGATCGAGATACTTAAGATCGACGTAGACACCACGACGCCCCTGGCAAAGCTCCATCAAAGCGCCGACGTAGTCGTTAGGCACGATAATTGTGGCATCGACGAACGGCTCTTCGATCTTCTCACGGTAGGTTGGCTCAGGCAGAAATGCCGGGTTATCAATCATCACGATCGAGCCGTCGGTTTTGGTAACTCTATAAACCACTGATGGTGCAGTCACAATCAAACGCAGATCGTACTCTCGCTCCAGGCGCTCCTGGATGATCTCCATGTGAAGCAGACCGAGGAACCCGACACGAAACCCGAAGCCCAACGCTTCGGAGCTTTCCGGTTCGAAGAATAAGCTGGAATCGTTGAGCTTCAGCTTCTCTAGCGCTTCGCGAAGGTCGGGATATTGCTCGTTATCAACCGGATAGATGCCCGCAAACACCATCGGTTTAGCAGGACGATATCCAGGAAGGGCCTCCACCGCCTGATTCTCCGTATGAGTAATGGTGTCGCCGACCAGCGTTGCAACGTCCTTAATCGATGCAGCAAGGTATCCAACCTCGCCCGGACCAAGGCGCTCGATTTTGACTTGATTGGGCCTTAGAATACCGAGCTCTGTAATCTCAAAATCCTTTTCATTGAAAATGAATCGAATCTTGTCGCCAACCTTGATCTCACCGTCTTTGATACGGAAATAAACAATAATGCCACGATAGGTATCGTAGTAGCTGTCAAAGACAAGCGCCCTAAGCGGACGCGCGATGTTGTCCAGCGGTGGCGGTACGTGCTTCACAATCGCTTCGAGAACTTCAACGATACCGATGTTGTTTTTTGCGCTGGTTTCCACCGCATAATCGGTCGGCCAACCGATAACCTCTTCGATCTCTTCGCGAATACGCGCCGGATCCGCACTGGGCAGATCGATCTTGTTGATAACGGGGACGATTTCAAGATTGTTTTCCAGAGCCAGGTGAACGTTTGCAAGAGTCTGCGCTTCAACTCCCTGACTGGCATCGACTACAAGGAGGGCTCCTTCACAAGCAGCTAGACTGCGCGAAACTTCATATCCGAAGTCGACGTGCCCTGGAGTATCTATGAGGTTGAGTATGTAGAGCTTACCGTCCTTCGCCGTGTACTCCATGCGCGCAGGCTGGGCTTTGATTGTGATACCCCGCTCCCGCTCGATATCCATTGAATCGAGCACCTGATCTTGCATAATGCGCTTTTCAATAGTTTTCGTCACTTCAAGCAAGCGATCAGCCAATGTGGACTTGCCGTGATCGATATGCGCAATGATTGAGAAGTTGCGAATTTGGGATGGGTCGATTGGCACGATTAGGTTTGGATATCCTTTGCTACGGACGCCGTCAAGGTCGTACGCTCGACAACGCCCACTGTATGCTTCGAGCGAAAAGGCAATATACCTCGAACAAGCTGCTATCTTAGCAAGCCACCGGTAAGACCGGTACAAATGCCTCTAATCTTCGTTAAAAGCAGTTACTTACAAGGTTCGGAACGCGGCTGTTGGCAAGTCGAAGACTGACCGTATCCAGTACTCTAGATTGCCTCCAGGTTCCCGAATGCCGCCTGGCTGAATCTTTCGCCGACCTTGATCTGCCGCATTTAAACGCATTAAGAATGACTCGAAATGCTAAAATGTGCGACCACTAATGAAGGCAGTTGCAGGTTCGACCAGTGACGCCGACTGATTAAGCGTCACCACCGGTTTCATATGGATACACAGACGACATGAGCAATCCTTTTCTAGACGCAATAAAAGAACGTCCACTTCTCGCCGATGGCGGGCTAGGCACACTGCTGTATCACAGAGGCGCGTTTCCTGAAGCCAGTTTTGAGCAGCTCAATCTGAGCAATAAGGATCTGGTTCAGCAGGTCCATGTCGATTACCTCACGGCGGGAGCCGAGGTCATAGAGACCAACTCATTTTCCGGCAATCGGCTCAAGTTAGCGAATTTCGGATTGGAAAAGGATGTCTGGGCAATCAACGTCTGGGGCGCGAAGATCGCGCGCAATGCCAGGGAGATTGCCGGTCAACCGGCTTTCATTGCCGGTTCGATTGGTCCTACAGGCAAGCTCTTGCCACCTGTCGGAACGACGGACAAAGGCGAGCTTTACGATGCTTATCGAGAACAGATGGAAGGGCTTCTGGCCGGTGGTGTCGATCTTTTCATTATCGAGACGATGTCCTCTCTGGACGAGTTGGCTCAGGCAGTGAAAGCGGCCAGGTCGCTTTCCAAGCTTCCAATCGTCGCACAAGTCAGCTTTTCTCCTGAAGGCTACACCTTGTTCGGAGTCGCACCGGAGGATGTAACCAGACTGTTCGACCAGCTTGGCGACGATATGCCGGAGGTCCTTGGTATCAACTGTGGTGCTGGTCCAGGGCCGGTATTCGACTCCTACTTACGGATGACTTCAGCTATAGATCATAGCGGGCTCAGTGATAAGCTCGTTGGGTACTCCGCTCTGCCGAACGCCGGACAGCCAAGTCTCACCGGTGGTCGCTACACATTCATGAGCCGTCCGGATTACTGCGCGTCTTATGTAGAGCCCTTCATCAGAGCAGGAGTTCGGCTGATCGGTGGATGCTGCGGTACTACTCCGGAGCACATCAAAGCGATGCGAAAGAGCCTGGACACCTACATCAAATCGTCACAAAATCTGGCGACCTCGACGTTGACGGAGCTGCCTGCACTTAAGACACCTGAGCTATCCCTGTCGGCGAAACAAGAAAAGTCGAAGCCGGTGGCTGACACCATGGTCAGTGCTCAGGAAGAGCACCACGAAACCAGCCTCAATCAGCGGACTCCTCTCAGAGATCGGCTACAGGCCTACAAAGATGGTAAAGACGTAGGCTTTTTTGTCAGTGTCGAACTCGATCCTCCAAAAGGCGCGATCACAAAAAAGCTGCTCAAAGCGTCAAAGATGTTAAATGACAGCGGCGCTGACGCAATCAATGTCGGGGACAGCCCCATGGCCAGAGTGCGTATGTCCAGCCTGGCCACCTGCCAGCTCATCGGCAACGGCGTTGGTATCGAGACCATCATCCACTTCACCACCCGTGATCGCAACCTGATGGGTATTCAAGCCGACCTGCTCGGCTGCCAGGCTCTGGGGGTTCATAACATTCTCGCGCTGACCGGTGATCCTCCCGGGCTCGGCAACTATGCTCACGCCACTGCCGTTTACGACGTGGACTCCATCGGTTTAATCAGGATAATCGGTCAGTTAAACCAGGGCAAAGACATCGCGGGTAATACCATCGGCAGCCCCACTAACCTTTCAATCGGTTGCGCTCTCAACTGCACGCATGAAGACCGCAAGCTCGAGAAAGAGCGCTTCAAGCAAAAGCTCGAGGCCGGAGCGCACTTTGTGATGACTCAACCGATCTATCAAGTCAACGACCTGACCGATTTTCTCAATGATTTCGGCGAATGTCCGGTCCCTATTCTCGTAGGCATCATGCCTCTCAACAGCTCAAAGCACGCTGAATACCTCCACAACGAAGTGCCCGGCATCACCATCCCGAAAAAGATCCGCCAGGCCATGTCCAAAGCAGGCGAACAAGGAGCGGTCGTGGGTCTGGAGCTCGCTCAAGCATTGCTCGAGCAACTCAAGCCGATCTGCCAGGGCACCTATCTGGTACCGTCCTTCGGACGATACGAGGAGATGGCGACACTAGTCTCACGCTTGAAGAAAAAAACAGTGGGCACCAAGAGCTGATAAGCACCCGCGCGATAATGAAGTGACGAGAACAGGTCATTTTTCTGGCAGTCATATCGTTGCACATACTCTACATGCGTCTATACAGTAACGCGATGCAGAGCAATCGCATAAATTGCCTATAGACTCATCGCGTTGACGGTCCAATCTTGACTCGCCCACTCTCCCTCGCCTTGGACATTTCTTCTATA
>CAZISK010000661.1:0-5128 GCA_964541355.1 uncultured Candidatus Obscuribacterales bacterium | reverse complement strand
ATCGACTGAAGGTCGGCAATTGGGAAGGCCAGAAATGTCGCACCGGCTCGGCAATTGGGAACCAAATAGACAAAGAGCAGCTCGGTTGAGCGGGAATTCAACGGCAACGGACTACTTTTTGGAGTTTGCACTGTCCGTAACGTCAGAGATCAGCTCCGAGAAACCGCTCCAGAAGCGACGCTTCACTGGGAGCGCCGGCGTCTCGCCGGCACATAAAAGCCCGAATCGAAACAAGTCCGCATACCGCAAACTGGCCTTTCTCAGATAGCGAATTGGCCAAACAACAAGATCACAATCACTTGAGGTTGCAACTTCAGCTCCGCTTCATGCACCATCATTGAAGTGGTCCAGATAATCGCAAGACAACAGCTTGCCTCCATGAAACCCGCACGATACCAAGCGGTAACATTGTGTGTTCCTCGCGTTAAACTCATTGAATTTCACTAGCACACCGCTCTTTACTTGAGTCCATTCGAACCTCGACTGCTCACGCTCAGCGCGCCCTAACGGGTTCATGAGATGTGTACCCATGCTCCAACTTCGCTCTTGGTTTCATCATTCAGCGCTGTGGAGAAACCCCATTAGCGAGTCCTAATCAAAATCTCCACAGAAATGAGACGCAACCATGACGTCATCCTGCTACCTTTGATGTTGTCTGATCCCGCCGAAGGGCTCGGCTACAAAGCCGCTGAGCGCCTCCCTATAGGTGGCATAGTTCGAGCGAGTAGTCCCTGGCGACGTGGTCGCAGCGTTGATCGGACCTCGATTATTCTGCTCACCTGGAGATGTCATATGAATACACCACCCACCTGGAAGGCAGCGTTATCAGCACTTCTCGCCATGCAGTTCACGTGCGAACCGGCGTATTCGCAGACATCAGAAGGCACGGCGTCAGACGAGCAAACCGTGGTCGCCGCCGCATCCGCCTCACAACCCGTCACCGCCTCACCAGCAAAATCAGCCTCCACCGGGAGACTCTCGCGAAGTATCGTTCCTGTGAGATACGATCTGACATTTAAGCCCGATCTCGAAAAATTCACCTTCTCTGGAAGCGCCAAGATCACTGTCGATGTCAGGGAAAAAACCCAACACATCACACTCAACGCATTGGATTTAACCATCAAAAATGTAATGCTCTCTAGTGCGGGCGGCAAAACGCAGAAGGGCGCATCGGTTGCACTCGAGCCGGAGACGGAGCGCGCCAACCTCTCTTTTCCTGGTGAAATAGCGCCTGGACAGTACACCCTGTCGATGGAATTCGACGGTACACTCAACGACAAATTGCGCGGTTTTTACCGATCATATTACACCGATGGCGGTGGCACGAAACATTGGCTCGCCACGACACAGATGGAGCCTACCGATGCTCGTCGCATGTTCCCTTGCTTTGACGAGCCAGAGATGAAGGCTGTTTTCAATATTTCTGCAGTGATCGATCGGAATCTTGTCGCCATTTCGAACGGCTCGGTCGGGCAGGAATCAATCGACAAAAACACAGGTTTGAAGACAGTCGACTTCCAAGACTCTCCCAAGATGTCATCATATTTAGTGGCATTAGTCATCGGAAATTTCAAACGTACCGAAAGCAAAACTGTGTGTGGTGTGCCGATTACCGTGTGGGCGCTCGCCGGCAAAGAGAATCTTGGCAAATTTTCATTGGACGAAGCCTGCAAGATTTTCGAGTATCAAACCAAGTATTTCGGAATTCCATACCCAGGCAAAAAGCTCGACCTGATTGCAATCCCGGACTTCCGCTCGGGCGCCATGGAAAACCTCGGCGCCATCACATTCCGAGAGGCAAACCTCTTAGTCGACGAGAAAACCGGCAGCAACTTTCTCAAACGCAATGCCTCGGAGATCGTAGCCCATGAGCTGGCTCATCAATGGTTCGGAGATCTGGTCACCATGCGATGGTGGGACGACATCTGGCTCAACGAAGCCTTCGCCTCCTGGATGGGCGCCAAAACAGCAGACGCCATTCATCCGGATTGGCAGGTCGCAACACGCTCCATCTTCACTCGAAATAGCAGCATGCTGATCGACGAGCTCAAAGCGACACGCGCTATTCATGCGGAAGTCAACGACCCAAAACAGGCCGCCGAGATGTTTGACTCCATAACGTACGACAAAGGCGAGTCGATCCTCTGGATGCTCGAAAGCTACGTAGGCAGCGAAAAATTTCGCGAAGGCATCCAGTCCTACCTAAAACAGCATCTCTTCGCCAACGCTACTGGTGAAGATCTCTGGGAGGCGATCGGCTCTGCAAGCGGACTTCCAGTGCCGGAAGTGATGAAGTCCTGGGTTTTGCAGCCAGGGTTTCCACTTGTCAGCGTCAAGCATGAGAATGGCTGTTTGCGCCTCTCCCAGCAGCGCTTCTTCGGACTACCGGACCTGGACCCGGACAGCTCTCTCTGGAAAGTACCGGTTGTCGTTCGAAACTTCGAAAACGAAAACAAACTGACACCACTACTGGTGCGCAAGGAAGAGACGTTCGCTATCGACGAAGACTGGAATAGCATCGTCGTTAACGCCGGTGGACACGGATTCTACCGCACGAAGTACGAAGCGAAGGATCAGTCGGAAGTGCTCGATCGCTTCGACTCGCTGTCGATCGAAGAGCGCCTCGCCCTTCTTAACGATATCAACGCACTTGTCTGGAAAGGCATGCTGCCTGCTGGAGACAAGCTCGCGCTGCTGCTCAGAACCCCCAACGAGACCGAGCCGCTTGCTCAAGAGAAGCTTGTAGATTGGTGTTCGCAGCCCTTCGTTTACCTCGATACGTCAGAGCACGGCGCTTATCAAAAGCTATTTGCCGGACTGCTGCTGCCCGTTAAAAACAATGTAGGCTGGGAAGAGAAGCCTGGTGAGCGCGACAGCGTGAAGGATTTGCGGCGGTCTGTCGTGGAGCTCCTGGGGACGCGCGTACAAGATCAACAGACGATAAAAGAAGCGCGCTCTCTGTTCGAACAATACATGAAGGACAGACAGTCAATTCCACCAGACATAGCCGGAGCGGTCCTTGCAATTGTCGCGTACAACGGAGGCACCGTCGAATACAATCGAATTCGCACGGCGCTTACGACCGAGACCGTTCCAGAGCTGGAAAAGCGCCTTTTGACGGCGCTCACTAAATTCAGCGGACCCGCCCTGATCGAACGGACTTTGAACATGGTGCTCAGCTCGGATGTTCGCAGTCAAGACGGATTCCGCTTATTGTCCGGTTTGCTCGAGGGACACCGGACGAAGCATCAAACATGGCATTTCGTCAAATCGCACTGGTCTGAGATCACCTCGAAGTTTCCCCCCAGAAGCCTGACCGCTCTGGTATCGGCATGTACGTCATTCGATCGTACCGACGAAGAGACTGATCTACGCACATTCTTTAACGCACATGACCTGCCTTATTCCAGATCTGCAATTGCAAGGATGCTGGAAGAGGTGCATCGCAGAGTCGTGTTCCGCAAGGCTAACGAGAACACAATTCGTGGCTGGGTCAAACAGAAGGCCGCCAACCAAATTTCTAGCACGGACGAGTAAGCTAAACTCGGACTCAACCCTGGCCGCCACCACATCTGGTGACGTCCATCACGGACAGCAGTAGATATGTGCAGTCGGGTATAGACCCAGACCGAAGTTGGTGGCTCGCGCCATCCTTCGAAACTGGAACTCAGAACGCCGTATGGTCAGTTGTCCGGAGACTCGCGAACTTCCCAGACTCCATCGAAACTACAGTAGAGCAGCTTCTCCTCGAGACCATCGACCTTCACGTAGGCTCCCGGAGAATACATCAAGCCTTCGTAATAGCAATAGTTCTCAACCCGTCGCTTACCCTCTTTCGGCTTCGGTCGCTCTTCTCGCTCATGGTTTTTAGCCATAACGTATCCTCATGCGATTATCCGCCCGTGCCTACTTGCCTTGTCCTCTATGCTCTTCGATGATCTTGAGGATTTTGTCGTAATTGTCTTCTGTGTATTCCTGACGGCCGTATCTACCATGATAGGTCTCGACCATGCCATCGATGGGCACAGCGTTGGGAATAAACAAAATCCACTTGGAGCCTTTCTTCGGCATCATGGTTGCTTCATCAAATTTCCAATCGGCAGGCTTTTGTTCGCCAACAATTTTGTCGTGAAATTCGTATTTGACCGGAAGATCGCGATTGAATGGAGCGCCTTGCAAATGCTCGATGATTTTGAAATGAGCCTTCGGCGGCATGAAATAGCTGATTGGACGCCCTTTCTCGTAACCCTCGTAGACAGCGACAACGATGTTCTCCGACTTGAAGGCCGTCTCATAGTTCAACGACAGACGCGAGGAATCAGCGTGAACCTTCGATGCATCCAACTCAACTCTCTTGACCGGCTCTGCCTTCTTAGGCTCTACATAGTTGTCATCGTAGAGGCTGCGATCGATTAATTCCTTTACTTTGTTGTCGATGATATTTTCATCCTGCGGGTGCCCTTTCGCCAGCTTCTCTGCAGCTTTCGCCTCCGACTCTTCTCGTCCGGCATTGCGCAGCGCTTCGGCAAATTTGGTGGCATACTTGGCCTTTAACTCCGGATGACGATCGAACAGCTCTTCGAGCGCCATCAAACCCTGATTCCAATTCTCGGCTTTGACACTGGCGAGATAAAGACCGAGATAAAAATCCTCGTTGTCGCGGTCGAAACCAATGAGAGCGCGGTACCCCGAGATGGCGACGTTATATTTGCCTTCCTGCATAGACTTAGCAGCAAGGTTGGCCCTGACAGCTATGTTCTGCGAGCCCCATTGTTCGACTCGCTCTTCCTTCGTGGCCGCCGATACAGAGCCGACAGACACCACACAAGTGGCCAGACACGAAGCTATCAAGTAAAACAAACGACTCTTTTTCATGGTAAACCCCCAACTACCTGGCAACTAACCATACTTCAGTTCCCACAGTACGAAATTATGTGATGCGGTGCCTCAACTGTAAAGTCAGACTGAAAACGATTCAAACTCTCACCATCCTATGCCACATTTGATGACAAATTACCTGTCGGTATGCTCGCAGTTTACAAGCGCACAGTCCAACGTGCCCAAAGACGCAATTTGGGGTTCCCCCGTTTTGGTAGACAGGTGGCCTAGGCGCAGTCGCTCTGGGCCA
>CAZISK010000660.1:0-5130 GCA_964541355.1 uncultured Candidatus Obscuribacterales bacterium | reverse complement strand
GGAGCAACGCTGCGAATTGCCGCCTCGAAAATCGTCTCGACGCCTTCCTCTCACCCCAACAGAACGCAAAGAGCATATGTGGGATTGGCTTGGCTCGGCTTTGATCTAAATAAGTTAAGCGATGGAAAATCCACTGCCTTAGTAAGTTCCTAGAGAATACCTTTGCATTCGACCAATCGAAAGAGGGTTTTCCCTGAACAGAATGGGATCAACTCCCCGGTTGCGCTGGCTTCAACCGACCTTCCAGCTCAGCCGCCTCGCTGTTGCGTCCGAGCTCACGCAAGAGTCCGGCATAGTCCTTGATACATGCAAGCAAATGGGCATGGCGGCGACCGGAAGCTTCAAAAATATCCAGAGCCTTTTTGTAGTAGTCCTCTGCCTCTGTAAGCTTTTGATCTTTGTGGTAGGTTTTTGCCATGCCATAATATGTGATGCCCCTCGGGCCCCCATACGTTATTTTCTCGGCATGCACAAGCGCAGTCTGATAAAGAGAAAGAGCTTCCGAATATCGCCCGTCGTCGTAAGCTTTAGAGGCGGCGGCGTTATCCTTTTCCCATAATCTGTAATGCTCTTCGTTTTCATCGGAAAAACCAGGATTAACTGCGATGAAAATTGCGCACACTAAAGATAGAAGCAATCGCGAAAGCGTTTTAATCATGATACGCTGCCCATTATCCTCAAGATCTATTCTACTCGTATGACGGAGACCGTACTCACCCCTGCCGAAACTGTGCCAAGCCCGCTAAAGACGCGGATCAAGCGCGTCATGCGCATTCCGGCCCTCGTCTTGTTGTTGGCTATGGCTGTGACTCTTTCCGCTACGCTCGACATCCCCAACTATGTGAAAGCTACGGAGTCTAGGGGATGGCCGACAGCGATTGGGTTGGTGCGCAGATCTATACTCATACGGACGAATATCGGCAGAGATCCCGCCTGGTTGCCATTCTCGGTGTACAGCTACCGAGTTAATGGGGTTGAATACGTCAACGATGTCACCAACTATCAAAAAGAAATAGGATTGCCTGGCTACGAAGCCAACGTCCTGAAAAAGCGATACGACGTCGGCACGATTGTGGACGTCTACTACAATCCGAAAAATCCACAGGACTCGTGCCTGGAGCCGCTCGGGCGACCTTTCGAAGTGGTCATGCACTTCATCGTCTTCCTCATGTTCGGCGCTCTGGTTTACCTTTCCTGCTACGTTTTCGTGGTCAGGGAAGGGTCGGATAAGTTTGTCATAGAATGACAGTTCGAAAATCTGAGAAAGCTATGCATAAAACCGACTGCAACTTGATGTTTATGAGACATCAACCGGTTACTAATTGCATAGATGTGGAATGAAACCGGTGGAGGCAGCGTCGAGACATGAGTCGGGACCGCCCATTGAGCAAAACCAAAGATGTTTTTGCTAACATGGCCGGTGCTGAATAGATGGGCGATTGGGAAAGAAGTGACTCTGGAATCACAACAAACGACCGGCGGACCTAAGGTCAAGAAATGTCCTGCCTGCAACGAGGAATATCAGGACAGCAATTTGGTCGTGTGTCCGAAAGATCGGACCATGCTCTTGACGCCTCAAAAGGACGAGCTGCTTGGTCAGATCCTGAACGACCGCTACAAGGTGGTTGAAGAGGTCGGCCGCGGCGGTATGAGCGCGGTCTACAAAGGCATTCACGAGCTCATGGACAGAACCGTCGCTATCAAGGTTTTGCTCCCTCAGCTCGTCTCCGACCAGATAAGCATCAAACGATTCCAACAGGAAGCGCAGGCGGCATCGCACCTGCAACACCCTAACGTAATTACGGTTTATGACTACGGCTTTGTAGCGAGCGGCCAGCCCTACCTCGTCATGGACTTTCTAGAGGGCGAAAGCCTCTCGGACATTATCAGACGCGACAAGCAGGTTCCGGTCAAACGGATGATTCCGATCTTCATGCAGGCCTGTGAAGCGCTGGAGCATGCACACCAGAAAGGCGTCATTCACAGAGACTTGAAGTCGAGCAACATCATGCTTATCGATTTCGAGGGCAAGAAGGACTTTGTAAAAGTCGTGGATTTCGGCATTGCTAAGCTCATGCCGTCCTCAGGTAAGCAATCACAAAACCTGACCCAAACCGGGGAGGTTTTCGGCAGCCCAATTTATATGAGTCCGGAGCAGTGCATGGCACAGTCGCTGGATGCGCGCTCCGACATCTACTCCATGGGCGCCATGATGTATGAATCGCTGACCGGTCAGCCTCCTCTGATGGGCAATTCAATCATCGACACAATGCAGATGCACATGTCGACCCCGCCCAAGCCATTTAAAGAAACTCGTCCCGACCTCGAAATTCCGGAGACGCTGGAACGCGTTGTTCTAAAGGCGCTCGCAAAAAAACCGGAGCAGCGTTATCAATCGATGCAAGAGCTGCGAGATGCGCTGGAAGGCGTATCCAAGCTAATCGACAAAGAAAAGCTTTTCGGACCTGGTCCAACTGCCAAGGGGGTTCGGTCGACCCGCTCGTCTCTCGCCAAGTATCAGCAGCCGGCAGGTTCCAAGGGTACTGCCAGCAGCACCTCCACTCCGCGCGTTTCAGAAAACGAAAAGTTGAGAACAGGCGCACAGATGGCGCCCGACCCAACCGTACGTCCGGCGAAAGAGGAAACAAGCACGAAAGAGACGTTAAGGACTACTCGCACTCAACAGCGCAAGAAGCCGGAAGAGACACCGCAACCGGTCAAAGAGAAGCCTGCCAGTCCGCTGGACAAAATCAAGAACCTTGAGATTTTCAAGAAAGTCCCGATCTTATTTGTGATTGGGGGTATTGTCCTGTCATCGTTGTTGATTGGCGGCACTGTGGTGTTTTCCAAATTTGGCAACGTCTTCTCGACCAAGACGACCACCAAAGGGTTGGTTTATTACTACAAACCTGCCGGCAAGAAGTCCGGTGATATTTATCTCTGGGTGGTAAGCGACGATGAAGACTCAGCGGGCAAGCTGGTAAAGATCGAATCTCCAGCTGGCTTCAATCTCAACGATCGCGCCGGCAACGCTAACGGAGCCGATGTAGGCGATTACTGGTCACTAACCTATCACACCAGCGGTGATAAGAAGGTTCTCGAAGACGCAGTCTGGCCGGAGGATCAGGCCAACGCCGGCGAAGACCTTCGCCAGATCAACATCTGGATCCGCCAGATGTTTGGCGTCCTGGCAGTCTCTGACAGTCAGCCTATAACGCAGGAAGAGCTGGGCGCCTATTTCACCCCAGACTGGTCCTCGGAAGACTATAAGAAGCTCAAGGATACCTGGTCAAAAGACAATCTCTCCTTCAATGTCGTGAGCGACACCGGTAGGGCTCCAAAATCCTACATAAAGGTGGAATCCTACGACAAGGATCAAGGAAAGGCTTCCGTCCTTGTCCGTACCAAATACTGGATTAAAACCGGACCCCAATACATGCGCTTTGTGATGAGCAAAAAGGAAAATCGCAAGTGGCTTATCGCCAAGGTCGAATTCATCTCTCCAACAGTCTGGGAGAATGACGGCAACATGCAGGAAGAAGCGCCAGAAGAGGAAGAAGAATCCTCCTCGTCCGCCGAAGAGTAACATCTACGAATCAAAAGATGCTCGGCACCCGCACCGGAAGATTGCCGAAATCCAATTCCGGCTTGTCTGGCGCCTTGTCGTCGTCTGAGGTGACCACGGAGAGGACCAGCGTATCTTCGTTGGCGATCGTTTGGTTGCGAAATCTAAGAACAGTATTTGTCAGGTCAATCTTGGAATTCTTGGATAAACCGATGAAACATTTGTAGAGGTCCGACATCTTTTTCGGCAGTGTAGGCAGCTCACCGCCCTCGCCCATGATTATGATGTCGCCTTC
Source organism: uncultured Candidatus Obscuribacterales bacterium (assembly GCA_964541355.1). Lineage (GTDB taxonomy): Bacteria > Cyanobacteriota > Vampirovibrionia > Obscuribacterales > Obscuribacteraceae > JADYXR01. The sequence continues at coordinate 1,270 of CAZISK010000660.1, read as the reverse complement.
TCTGAGCTTACCCGGTCCCAACTTGAAGATTGTAGTTGTAGTTAGATTTTCGTCCTCTTTTTCCTTAGTAGAAATCTTGACGTCACTAACTTTCGTTATCGCCTGCCGAAAGAAAATCTCGTTGACGATAGCCCTGACCTTGTCGAGGTCTTCATTAGGAACAGAGGCTTGTACGAAGCTTTTGGCAAAATCACGAGCAAAGGCGCTCTGCATCTTATCTTCAATGAATCGTCTCTTGAGATGCATTGTTGTTCTCATGATCTTGCCTGACTTATCCAGCGCCACATAGACCAACAGGAATGGACGAAACCGGCTGCTTCGCGGAAGACGCAACATAACCTCGGTGAAACCATCATTGGTGACCGACATAGCGATTGGACGAAATCGAAAGTGAGAAAAGAAATTCCGCTCAAAGGCATCCACCATGTTCAGTCCGAAAACCGAAAAGCCCTCGACACCGCCGCCGCCGCTTGTGTCCTCTTCCGCAGCCGGACGCCCGATAATTTGTTCACGGCAGGTTGCCGGCTGCAGGACACAGAGATTACCGGTCACTAGCAGAAGCGCTCCCGCAAGTCTCGGTCCGAACCTCGAAACCGACCACCAGCACCGGTTGCCGGTACTGCCTGACGAGCACGACCTCTTACCTTTCGTGACAGCTCCACTTTCTGCGTTGATCATTAGACCGCCTTGCTAATCCGAAATGTCCCCAGGTTGGGCAATTGCAGCGTTATGTACTCTATCCTATCTAATTTATCGGATTTGCTGATTGACAAGCCCCGGTCACAGTGGAATGCTATCAATCATACGGGTTCATACGCAGCCGAAATCAGGACGTTTCGAGCATCGCGAGAGTAACACTAAAGATGGTGTCAAGGATGTAAAGCAAAAGGCGCGATTGTGCACTCTGATTAAAGGGACTATTATTAGTAGTATTACTAGATCTCGGTAGCACTAGCACAGCAAGGAGACGATACAATGGGTCTGGATGTCGGAATGATGATAGCTATTGCGGGCGTGATCATAATGCCTGTCGTAATTGTCAAACTAGCCAAACAACTTAAAAGAGTACAGGAACTCAAAGAAAAAGGCGCCAGCTCCGAGAAGGCTGCTGAAGAGAAATAGCCTCTCGATTGCGTCATTTATCCGAGACATCCTTCTCTCGAATCTCAATATGGATCCGAGTATTTTGGTTTGCATTTCTAATGGGGTTAAAAACGAGTTTCAACTCGTCTTTTAGTCCGAGAACTAATCGTTCCTTTTGTCGATCTAC
>CAZISK010000659.1:0-5141 GCA_964541355.1 uncultured Candidatus Obscuribacterales bacterium | reverse complement strand
AACCCCACTTGAACAGGCAACGGCTCGGGCGATGCTTCGCATCGTCTTCAATTCGAGTAATAGAGAGGCTAGAAATGCGGCTCTCGACGTATTAGAGAAAAAATCCAGGCCGGCCGATCTTGACCGTGACGTAAAGATGCTGGCCAATGCAATGCTTCTGGATAGTGGTTCTCGAGGGACTGATGAGCTTGCAAGGCTATCCGAATTATTTCCAGGGCTTAACGTACATCCGCCACTACACATGGTTCTAAAGAATCTCGGAGTGCAGGGCGACGACCAAAAGCTTCAGGACCTGGCGACAAGATTGTCTGGCGGAACGGTACCTCTTGAAGAAGTGATCTCCATGGTCATGCTCAGCAGGACACATGAGCTGATGGACAAGGAGACTCGCACATTGCTCGGTCTTGAACCTATGTTCAGCCCTACAGAAGTTGCAGAGATGCTAGCGTCAGGTGACATGACTAATCTTAAGAAACTCGACTTTTGTCGACATGATTTGCCGCAGGCGCTGGCGGCGAAAAAGATAGCGCTAGAGCAAGAAAGGATTGAAATAGCCAACAAAATGTTCGAAAGACAGAAGGCTGTTCTAACCGATGGTCCAACGCTTTTCGCCGATCGTATGAGCGCTTTGGACAAAGAGATTCGCAACCTGGAGAGTAAGGCGAAAGGAGCCGATGGTCACAGGAGCACTGAACTCGGTGGTGTAAGAGCAAGTCAGAGAGATAGGCTCGAGAGTTTGGCAGAGCAAAAATCAAAAGAGCGCGATGCCGAGTCCATGAAAATTTGCGAAGGCATGGTTGAAAGCCACCGAAAATGGCGACAGGGAGACGAAACACTTACTAACAAATTCCATCAAAACAGCAAAAATCTTCAGAGTCTCGACAAATGTACGACCACCCTGAGTTACTTGAGCCGAAAGGCGACTGGTCAAAACGAGCAGGCAGCGCAAATACTGTTGAAGAGCTGGGAAGCGGGAAGTCTCCCACGTGCGCTCGAGCCGGAGCTTGCCAGATTGTGGAACGCAATGCAACGGGTCAACACAGCAAGCCTTCCCGATATACCAGTGTTTTTAGGCGGAGAGGCTAGCTTCAATAAAGCCTTGCGCACGCGCGCAGAGGCGAAAAGTATCGAGTACGGTCATGCTCGCTATGGCGATCCTCAACTTCGGCAACTCAGCCGAGACGCCAGAGACGCAGTTGTTGGGCGCAGCGAACGAGAAATAATGGAGCACCCGGCCATCAAAAAGCTGCTCGAGCGCCAACAAGAGTATATGAAGATAACCAGTCCTTTGCCTGGATACTTTCATGTCCTCATGTCGTCAAAAGAGCGCAATGAAAATTTGATCGAAACCGTCACAGGAATGTGTCACGAGGTAAAACAGTTCCTCGACAGCAAAGAGACACGAGAGGCAGTGACGGATATCAAAGCATTGCTGGAGGACAAGTCCTTACCTCCCGAGATGCGTGCGATGCTCAAAAGAGCTGTCGATGACATTGATCCAGACAAGAGACATCTCCAGGACAAGCTCGAGAAAATCATAAATGCAGTTAACAATGGAGAGATCAAAAATCCGGATCAATGGGAGCAGTTTCGCAACGCCATGATTGAGACGGCAGTTGTTTTGGCAACAGTGGCCGTGGCGGCTGCTGTTTGCACTGCCACCTGCGGAGCCGCTGCACCCGCGGTTATCTTCTTGCTCATGCCGGTTGTAGCTACTGCTGGAGGACATGCTGGACAAGAGCTGCTGCATCAAATGAAGCTGGCACCGAGGGGTTCAGCCGTGGTCGATCATTTGTTCGCTCGAGAGCACTATGACCCTCAGACAGCAAGCTTTCGCGTCATTAGCGGTCACGAGCTCCGCGATCAACTCTCTGATCAGCTCAAGATGCAATACGTACTTCATGGGCTTACCTTAGGGGCCGGCACCTTAGGAAAGACCGTAGCTAAGCCTTTTGTCTCTCTTACCGGAAAAACAATCGTAGCAAACGGCGAAGTTCAAGCAATTAGAACTCAGCTCAGCACGCAGCTTGCTGTAGGAAATTCCCACAATAAATTTTTGCGAGCACTGGCCGATCACGCCAAGTCCTCCCCCGCCCAGTTTGGAATAGCGGCCGCGCCATACGTACATCCCGATTTGGAAAGCGCTCACGCTACATTGTTCACCCTGTATGCCTTCGCCCACGGTGCCTATGGCAAGCTTCGTAGTCCAATCGGTTTTGAAACAAACAACATCCCTGAGTTCACAAAAGCAATTCGTGAACTTGGGTTTAAACCAGATGTAATCAGCAAGGACAATACTCTGACACTTGGAGTACGCGTGGGAGACACCGTGCTTCCTGTCCGGATGGGCGATGCTTACAGAGCAAGAACCGATTTCAAATCAGTGGTGGAGCTCGGTCGACCGGTTCAGAACGTCAAGCCGATCACCGAACCGACTCACAAAGGCACCACAAAAGTGGAAACGAAGCCAACTGCTGAAGCGGCACCACTGGTAATCGCAAACCCCGAATTCGCACGAAATACTGGGTCAGCTAGATCCAGACCAATAGAGGTTAATCGCAACCTGTCTCTTTCCGAACAGATAAGAACACTTAAGTCTTCACAATCGGCCGTCAAAGACCCTGATGTTCAGTCTGAAATCGCTAGGCTTGCAGCTCATCGGCTCTCGGAAATCATGAGAAGGAATGAGGATTGTCTGCCGGAGCGACAAACACTGATGGAAGACATAAGAAGCTATCACGGGCTTGCACAACCACAGTTTCAATCGCTATTGGATAACCTGATAGGCCCAGCTATAGCCCAGGGTCGGACTGAGCAGATCGAGAGTGCGCTTTTCCAGTCCAAAGCGTACTCCGATGCCATCAGATGCGGTGCACTTAGTCTGCAAGATTTTGGCACTGTGATGAGTCTTCCAGCCGGCATTCGACAAGCTATTGTTGACCCGCATTTCAATCCCGACATTCGACCATGCAAAGACATGTATGCCAACGCAGTTCGAGCAGCAAAGATTTATAGCGATCTCGGCATAAGTCAGCCGAATTTGAAGTCTCTTTCAGAACTAGGTCCATTCATGCGTACTTACGTTGATCGCATCGTCCTGGACGAAAAAACAGCTCCAACTGTGTCGCGCATTGAACAGGCAATCATCGAAGCGCAGCGGCTCAAGCCAGACCCCAAAAGCCTCGATATGCTCGTTCGGACCTTTCGCGAGGTCGCAAAAGGCTTGTCGGACAACGAAGCTGATCCACAATCGAGAGAAAATAGTCTCAACAATCTCTTGGAAGCGATGAGTCGACACAAGGACGCACAGTTCCCTGCGGTTCGCTTCAAAATCGTACCTGATGCGCAGTTCAATTCGTCCGGAGCGGCCGCATACGACTGGGGTAGCGGAGTTATCATGCTCCGACAAAGCGACTTTATCGGTAAAAGTAATTCCCAACAGCTCAAGGCTCTATCCGACTCGATCAATCATGAGGTTGTTCACCACCAGCAAATGAGCCTTATCGTCAGATATCTTGCACAAACAGGCACAGACACGCATAGCGCTCTTGAGAGTCACCTTGGATTTAAGATCGACAGAAACTTCGTAGGCTCAGTGCTCGAACACAGGAGCTCAAGGTCCCCACTTACCGCTGCTGAGCGTGCAAATGCAGAAATACTAATCAAATCTGCTCATCGTTGGCAAACAACCGTGTCAAAAGAGTTGACAGTTGCCCAAGCTGCTACCCGCCCCCCGAACGTCCCGACAATGCATGACAAGCAGCGCCTGACCAGGGCACTTTTCGATTACCGCTCAGCGGCACACGAAGCGCAAGCCTTCCATATGGATTTTGTCATCAGAGGCAACCAAGAGCCGGCGAAGCCGATTTGGGAGCCACGTGGCATTCCGGAATCGAAGATCGAGACAACTGCTAAGGGACTTACAAAGATTACAGTCAACGATGTGGAAGTAGAACTTCGAAAGATGCCGGGCGGCTGGTGGTGGCCCATAAGAGAGCACGGTACGATTGGAAACACGAAGCTGCACATAACGACATCCGATCCAAAGGACTGTATGAAAGTACAGGCAGTTTTTATAGAAGCGCTGGCAAAGGATCCGGAACTTGCCGAACGCGTAACGTATTGGAAGACTCTCTCTCCCATTGGTGAAAACGCGACCGGGAAAGATCAAGGCGCAAAAGCGTTCACAATTTACACCAAGAATGCAGAAGATGCAATTTTCGTTCAGAAACGGCTGGATGAAATAGCAATGAAGACTGGTTTGGCACTTGAGAAACCGGTCTCGTCTAACAATGTCGACCTGACCGGTCCTAGTTTGACTCGACCAGACTTAAAATCAAATCGTATTGGTGTGGTACGCGATCACTTTGAACCGGTCGCACCAGGCAATCCTCATCCTAATATGAGCGCCAAAATCGATCCGGTGTTGTCCGAATATATCCACAAAGCGCTGAGACTCAACGGGAATGAGCGCCTTTCCTCACCTCAACTTCGGCACGTCGAAACTCTTGCGGGAATTAAGAGAGGCACCCTCGGATACAGTGACAAAGGTGAATTAGTGATGGAATCGTACGGCAGCCGCCAAAGAACTTCTCCAGAAGACCCGACTATGTTTTATCTGACCGAAGTCGAGGCTATTAAATTACCGGGCTCGAAAACAGATCGTCCGGCCTATTTCGCACTGGCCGAAACCTTCTTGCCAGATGGTTACGATGTCATCGACATTGTTTCTGGCAAGGTGCCAAAAGATTTGGCTCCACGTGCAATACCAGCTTTTCGAGAGCAACCGGCAGAGAGGGTCATAGATTTAGATATACCAACCACACTCATAGAAAGCAAAGACCCTGTTTTGCGCGTCGAAGTGGCTGCAAATTCGAGTCTTGTTCACATCGGTCGTTCCATCCAGCCGGGTCTCAACAGGTTCGAAGTTGTCTCGCAAAATCACGGTTCGATCATCAGGAATTCGGACGGCTCCATCCATTTTGTGGACAGATCGCAAAACGGCACCTACGTTAAGCGTGCAGGCGAAAAGGAATTCGTTAAGTACTCCTTAGATAAGTTCAGAATCAATCCAGGGGACGAAATTCGCCTTGGAGCAAACACCGGTCCCCGACTGGAGGTGTTAGCTACAAAGTAGAAAA
>CAZISK010000658.1:0-5146 GCA_964541355.1 uncultured Candidatus Obscuribacterales bacterium | reverse complement strand
AAGAAGTCCCTCTACGATAGCTTATCGTATTATTTTTCAGCCCGGGTAAATGGTTAGTAGCGGACGTGCTTAGCGCCTGCGCTTGCAGCCACTTGGCGAATCTGCTTATTGCACCATGTTCCGCAAACGGTCTCCAGGAGACAGACTTGAACGTATTGGAGTGAATGCTTACCAGCCCGGAAAGCGTTCAGCAAATCCGTTCCTGGCAACCGCATCCCCAGGAGATCATACTCACCGTATCTGGTGCCGATTTCCTTCTGCGCGTCCCCGAGTACTCGCGAGTGGATCGAGGTGACCATAGGGCAGGCTGAGCGACATTGCTACAAGTGGGTGTGGGGCAAGCGGCCAGCGGATGCGTTGCAATCGAGAATCCGCTGCGACTCACCAGACTGATCGCGGGAAGTCAGAACGAATCTGTAAGTACCTCAAGCGCTCAAACTCGGTGTTCCAAAGCGTGTTCATAAAACTCCTGCAGTGCAAGCCCGGTCTGACTCCATATCTGATATCACCAGTCCACACCACCTAGCGTACCTAATATCACTAGTCGTTTTCCTTACTAATACGCGCTGGCTTCTATCTGGAAAGCGGCGAACATGCCCTCATCAAGGAGGTCGTTCGAGAAATATCCAAATCCCGATACACACATTTGAACAATTTCTAAACATTTTATGGTTAGCATGAGATTCGCAAGGTTTTCGGGGAGAAGACACATGTTGGACAAATTACTGCCGGACATCCTGATTAGAGACGAAGACGCGAGCAGGGAGACAACGTCCTGGTTTCTCGAACTCGCGGCACGCGACGATAAGACAGCTGATCCAATAGAAGAAGACTCGAGTATGGAGCAGGCAATGCCCTAGATGCAAGACGCACTACACCACATCGAGGTTGGCGCCAAAGCCTTCAAAAACGGCAATTATCGCGTGGCGGGACGAATGTTCTTGAAAGCGTGCAAGGAAGCGCAAACTTCCCCCGGTCCCAATAATTCTGTGCTGATTGGTTGTTACTACAACCTGGCGTTGTTCTACTACCACCAACATCAGTACCGAAAAGCAGAGAGCACGCTTCAGAGAGCCTTGATCATGCTCCGGGACTCTAGTGACGAGCCACGGTCCGACAACCTCGAAATCAAAATCGCCTCACTGCTGATTGATATTCTCAAGACTCAAGGGAAATATCGCAAAGCCCTTAGAGTATGCAAGCGTGTGATCGAGCGCATCGACACCAAGCAGAGCACCATTTGTAGTGCATCACATCTTCCTATTTTTGACCGGCTGCTCTCGCTGTATCTTGTCACCAATAACGAAGTATCTGCAGAGAAATGGCTTCAAAAGGTCATTGAAGACGAGAGAAAGAGCGATTGCCCGGACAGCAGACTGCACATCGACGTTTGGTCGTCACGTCTGGCATGGGTCTACTGTTCGCAAGGATTGGTCGATGCCGCCAGCCGAATCATCCACGACCGTTCAAAGCTCCTCAATTCACAGGAACTTTGATCGGTCCGAGCTAAAACCCACTCCGCAACTTCATTAGATTAACGCCACTCAAATCAACCGCACACCGCTTGCTTACGGTTCGCTACGTAGGGAGGAAATTTTCACATGCTGGAAACAGAAGACAGTATAAGAGAAAAGCCACCAGCGCCACGTGAGTGGATGCCTACATACAATGTCAAAGACAAGTATGAGAGTGACAGACCAACCGCGGTTGAACCACGCGAAAGGGAAACAAACCTCTACGAACCAAAAGTCAGTGATGACGGTAAGGAAATCACCACCTTCGACGGTCGCACATTCACACATGGCGATCCAACAAAAAACGAATGGCAAGTCGAATGCGAGGGACGAACAGTCAATGTACAAAACCTCAAACTGCATCCAGACAAGACTTTGACTTACACGCTCAACGGTCGTGAAATAGCTGAGCTGCCAAATGGACAAAAACTGGTCAAGGATAATGGACGGACCACCGCATATGACCAGCATGGACGCAACATCGCTGGTCAAAGCAAAAAACCAGGAGAATTTCTTGACGCACTAACTTCGGCAGCCCAGCCGGAAGTACCGCCTGTTCCACCACCCCCTGGATCTCGCGGTGGTATTCCAGAGGCCGCAGCACGCGGTGGCGCCGGTGGTGAGGAGCGCACTGGCGCCGTTGGCGCTTTACCCGCTCCGGGTGGGGAAGGCGGCGGCGTTCGAGATAGGCTGCCTGTGCCAGGTCCGGCCGCCCGTAATCCGGAAGTTTTCGCAAGCGATCCGAATGCGATCGAATCGAAAACTTATAAGTCCGCCGCAGCACTGCTTCCCGACCTAGTCGCAGGGATCAAAGACAACGGCAGGCCGGAAGATGCGCTCACCCGCAATTATTTTCAGGCCACTTCGGCTGAAGGACGTCAGCGCGCTTTGGCCGATCTTGCCGAGATGGCGCGCACGTCGAGCGACCCGATCGTGCAGCGCCGCGCGCTCGACATGCAGCTCTTAGACCGTACACTGCTTGCAAAGTCGGCCTCGGAGCAGCTCACTAAAGTGGAAGGAAACGGCAGCGAGAAAGCGAAGCAGGAAGCGCGACACCAGTTAACAGAAGCGCTGAAGGACATCGCAAAGATGGCGCAACCTTCAGGCATGAATCCAGAGGGCATCGGCAAAAGCGCCAATTATCACCATTACTCGCAAGAGAACGCAACCAAGGTGTTGGCAGCGTTCAGCACAAACGGTAGAGGAGCAGAGGTACACAATGCCGTTGCATTGGCACAGAATGAGACTGCTGCTATACCAGGCCAGGCATTCGGCGAGATGCGCCGCTTCGTCTCGGAGCAACCGACCGCTAAACAACGGATGGCAGCTCGCGAGACCGCCGTCAAAGAGCTCGAGGCGCTGAACAAGAAATCGGGTCGCGACGAACTCGGCGGCGAGCTAAGAACCTTGAAGCCGCTCAAGGCGATGCTCGATCTGCAAGATTCCTCCGATCCGGCTCAAGCCTTTTCCAGACTAACAGAACTCCGCGAGATGGAGGCGGGAGGCAATAAGGACGCTCAGAAATACTTGGACCATCTAAGCAAGAAACTGGGCGGTGCAGAAAAACTAGCCGAGCTGGAGACCGCCCTGTCTTCCGGCGGTAAAGATGCGGACAAGGCGCTGGCAGACCTGAAGACAAAAGGATTGAATGGCGATGATTCACCGGCGAAAGCAAAACTCGACGAACTGAAGACTCAAGATATCACCAGAGGGCTCACGCTGCGGTCGTCCGAAACGGAATTGAAATCCGCTAAAGAAAAGCTCGATCGAGAAGTCGCTGGTGGCAATAAAGAAGCGGTCGACAGCGCAAAGCTCCTGGATGTAGCGACCAAGTTAAAACAAATGGAGGATCCGGCACGCGCACCACAAGCGATGCGCGACCTGATCGCCATGGCCAAGCCCGATGGTGACAAGCCGGCTAATCCATATGCACGCGAAGCGCTCGCGACGATGCTTCTTAGCGGCAACAAGAAGGGTGCGGAAGGTTACCGAAACATACTCAACGAGAATGGTGACCAACACAAACGCATACTGACACCCGATCTTACAAAACTGAGCGCGGAGCAATCCGATGCCTTGAAGACAGAAGCAGTCAAAGCGCTACGCGACGGTGTAAAGTCAGGGCAGCCTATCACCACACACGAAGCAGCAGCTCTGGGACTGGCGCTTGCCGATGTGATCAAAGGCAGCAGCATCGAGAATCCCCTGGCAAAAGAGATCCGCGGTACATTCGACGACATATTCACGAGGAAAGTCGGTAAAGAGAATGGAGCGGAAACCACCGCGGCTAGCGACACTTCGGCGGCTTTGAACGGATTGTTCCGCAGCATTACCCATTCAAAAGAGACAGGCAACCGTGCTGCCGGGATGCTGGTTTATGAATATCTACAGGGCGCTTCCTCCGGGCACAATCAACGGTTCGGCGACATCGGCAAGGAGTTCAAGGACCACGTCCAGACATTCAAAGAGCTGGCGGCAAAAGGTAATCCGGAAGCCATGTCAGTCCTGGCAGGCTTTGCCGCCGGGGCCGGTCGCCACAATCACAGCGCCGGTTTTCGCGACGAGCTCGCAACCACCGCCCGCGACACTATGGTCAAGATCGCCACCGATCATCCACACATGCGCGAAGCCGTAATTGACGCTCTGACTAAATTCCCACAGCCGCTTCTCCCGGACCAGTCGCGCCGCCGAGAGACACTCGGAATGGTTGCAGCTCTCGGTCCCACTGTCCCGGATCACGTGCGTGAGAATCTTCGTGCGGGGTTAGGGACCAGACTCGATCGACCGACTAGAGAAAGCGCTATCAACGGCATGATGGCGCTTGCCGGCAAACTTAATTACGATGACGTCAAAGCGCTCAGCGACAATCTGTCACCGGAGCTGCGCACGGCACTGGAGCGCAACAAAGACAAATTTCCACCCGAAGTCGGTCGCAACCTGACGACTGCAATGGCAACCGTAGCCCTGGACAGGAGCCGCTCTGCCGATGATCGAATTCGCGCACTGGAAGTAATCGCTGCAGTCGGACCAAAACATATATCAGCAGAAACAATCACCGCGCTTCGCCAATTAGGCAGCGACTCCGGCAAGCACAGGCTTGAGCGAGACTACGAAAGGAGTTATCACGATGCCGACGCAAAGAAAGCAGTCGCGGATAAAATCGGCAAAATCCAGAGAGGAGCCGCTGATGCGCTGCTGTCCGTAGCAGAACATGCTACCGATCCGGCGAGGAAAATGCAAGCCTTTCTGACGTTCGCCAACACGGATTGGGGACTCACTCAAGCTCCGGACAGGGCAGACTGGGTTCATCGTCTCAACCGACTCCAGGATAACAATCCGGACAACGTAATCGTTCATGCTGTAGCACCACGGGTGATGCACCGCCTCAGTCTTGACGAGCGCCCGCATCCGCCCCAATCCACAGAAGCAGCCAGGCTGGCCGCCACATTTTATCACCGTGGCGCCACCGACATTCCAGACAAGGCATTGCTGGAGCTTACACGCGGTGCGATAGACAACTACGGCGCAAAAAAAGTTGGAGCAGTCGCGGATCGTCTGGCAATGTTTAACGCACTGCCGCCTGAAATTCGCAGAGAGCTGACAAAGTTCGAAGGGAGATTGGAAGATAACCG
>CAZISK010000657.1:0-5147 GCA_964541355.1 uncultured Candidatus Obscuribacterales bacterium | reverse complement strand
GGTGGAGTCGGAGCCGGAACCAATGTCATACCCGAAGGGGTCTCATCGATAAAAACTACAATAGGCGCGGACATCAAGGCAATGCCGGATAAGCCGGCCAAGGAAGACGCTGCCAACGACACCACTGAAAGTGCAAAAGCCGACGACTCGTCAGCCACTAAGGGTGATACCGCGAAGAGAAAAGCTTCATCAGAGAGCAGCGAAAAATCGATCAAGAACGGCGAAACAAGCGCCAAGGCTCCATCATCCGGCGATGACGGACAGGACGACAAAACTGCCGGAAAAGAGGCTCGCAAAGAGATCACTCAGGTGCTCGAGAAAAAATTCGGCATGACCCAGCGACAGCTGGTCGAGCACTGGAAGTATGTAGCCGATCTGTTCCCGAAGGCCTTCGAAACCACTCGATTGAATTTCGACATCAGCCCTCCCACCCCCAACCGCAAAGGTCAGGACAGCCTGGATGAAATTTCCGACTACCTGGTCTACCGCTACGGTCAAAGGGTGTATCTGACGAGACTCAACGTCAAAGACGGCAAACACGGCTTCGACGATTATCGCGTCCTCTTGAAGTTCCACCCGGACACACTGACCGGATACAGACTGCGCGAAGAGTTCAACTCCAAAGAGGTGGACAAGCTAGCGAAGAATGCCGCGGAAGATGGTATCAGCTTCTGTGAAGTGCCGGCCTCGATGATCAAGCAGGACGACGCCGCCATTAAGACCGCGTTCGACGACATGAGACAACATATGGGATATCAGCTTGTCTCCAAGGAAGTTTCCTTCCCCAAGGATCTGAAAATCGGCACTCCCCTGAAGGCCAGTTTCACTTTCTTCAACCTGGGAGCAGCTTCTGCCCTCAAGCCCTCACGTCAATTGGACAAGGACGTGGCCTCGAGCTATAAAGTGCAACTCGAGCTTCGCAACGAAAGCGGCAAGCCTATAGCAAGACTGCTTCACACTCCTGAGATCCCGACCAACCAATGGGGATCCGGAAAACCTATCGCCTGGGCGGAAGAGCTCAAGACGCCACCACAGCTAACACCAGGGAAGTACGAGGTCTATCTCTCCCTGGTCGATGCCGACACCAAGCGCAAGCTTCGCTTCCTGCACGCATCCGGTAGCGGCGAGCCGCAGGCGTTCTTTGATGCACCGGTTGGATCTATCCAGATCATTAACTAGCTACTTTCTGGTGACATTTTTGGATGGACCTGGCTCGGACAATTGAGCCAGGTCCAAACAATTCGATTAGTGGCGCTGACGGTTCTGATACTTCTTGGCGTATTCCTGGGCCTGATGAATTTGTTGATTCATGTCGATGACAGGATAGTTCGGCGGAACGCTGAAGTATATCGGCGCCAAAGGCGTCTTGGTTGAGGTATTCAAGCGCATCTGCACCTTTCCGTCAAGCATGGACACGACACAGCAACCGACGTCGCTGTCTATCCATGATTGTGCGATATGACCGTTGCGCTTGTATTCCCAGCCTTCGCAGCTGCGACCGTCTATGACTCGTGTGCCGAGTGATGTTTTTTGACTTTCGTCTGCTGGTGGCGCCCCTGGTGTATCGCTGAGCGGAACTCTAACTACCTTTTTGTTGACATCATCTATGGTATAGCCGACTCTGTTCTTCATGTCGTTGATTGTTACCAGGCTCCGACCACCTAATGCCGATTCGGTCCTCAGATGACCCTGACCGTCGCACGACATTCGCAAGAGATTGGTACCAGCGGGAGTGACATGGTCGTACATAGCATCATAAGGTTTGTCGAACGGCTCCGCGAATGCAGCTTGTGAAGCGGCAAACAGAAGGGCGATCGAAAGAATCATTTTGCGTTTCATGACTAATTTCCTTGCTACTTACACGACGGGCGCAAATTAGCTTTGCTTTTGTCGCAAGCGGTGCACTATGTTTCTCAGTTTCCAAATCCTGCTTCTCTCTTGAGCCTGTATCGTCTCGTTTGCATGAAAGAGTTCGCTGCGCGTTTCATACAGTGTTTTTGCGTTCTGCCGCAATTCACGCTCGGTGCGACGCAACCCAGACCATTCGGAGAGAAAACACTCAGAGAGGATGGTATCGTTAATAGTACCACCGTTCAAATCACTCCCTGACTGAGGCGTCTGGAAATCCGACTCCCGTATCAACCTTTCGTATAGCTCGATCGCTTCGGGAAAGAATCTTCGGATGATGACCGCGCCTTCCGTGTCCTGCGTGCTTCTTTCGATTAGCGACTCGTCGAATATATCGCTCTTGGGCTTCGAAAGTTTCATTCCAAAGCGTCGATTGATCTCTGAGATAAAACCGTCGGGTTCGTCGACAATTGCCTGGACACCAGCAAGCAGTCCGCGATTTTTCTCGGCTGACCGAAAATCGCATATCGCCTGGTTATAACTTATCCAGGTCTCCACGGCGAGCCTGGGGTTGTCCTGAAAAGCCGGATCACCTCGACGAAAAAGCGAATCGATTACCTCCCACGGACGCCGGTAAACGAACACGAATTTCGCCTGTGGCAAGCGCCTGGCCCAGAAGTTGAGGAACAACGTCGTACGCGGGTCTTTCCACCCCCAGGCGCCGGGGCAGGCGTTGTTGTGCAAAAGCTCCGTCACCTGACCGGTATAGCTTTCAGGGACATCGATGCTTTTCTTTGTTGTCCAACCAAATTTACTTTCGCCAAGGCTTTCAAGAACCTGCTCGTGGAACCGAACAAACTCCAAATTCTCGAAAAACCCCTTGGCATTGTTGTTCTCATGGGCGCTCATCAACTTCTTACCAACGTCCAGGCCGGCAGAGTGAAGGATCGAAGCGACCAGCGAGGTGCCGGAACGATGCATCCCTATTATTATCAGCGCATTAGAGCCGTCTATAGTTGCTTCAGCCATAGAGCTATTAAGAGATTTAGCCAACTAGTCAAGTAAAGGAATAGCATACCTTGATAAAGGTTTAGAAACTTAGAAAGATTTCTCAAATATACGTTCGGCAGGCGAAATGTCGCTTAGAGAGTGGCTGTGGCCGCTCGTCTGTGGTGCTTCTTGGGTCATTTGCAGTATGATAATGGTCGCATTTGCATGCGGCAGTTGGTAACATGCTGCCAGTCCATGGTTCACATTCGTGAAATGAGAGACAAGATATGCCCAGTTCCTGGAAAAACAATTCGCTGCATTTAACTGAAGAGTCCAGATTTACCGTCGAGGGCGCCTGGGTCGAAGACAACTTACTCGTGTCGAGTCCGGGGTCGGATTCGCAGATGGGCGGGCTGTACTACGTCAAGCGCAGCGGCTGGATGGGCGGGTCCGAGGTCTGGTGCCTTGACCGCTTGGCCTCCAGGGGTATCGATGCCACCGACGAGCTTCTGGTGCGATCGATACAAAACGACGACCACATGGTACTCACCATATATGGTACCAACTACACAAAAACCGTCATCTCCGAACGAGGCATCAACATCCACGACGTCAGAATTATCGACGGGGCGATCTATGCGGTATCGACCGGCAGCAACGAAATCCTCTCCCTCTCGACAGACGGAACCATCGTTCAAACATGGACCTTACCGGGTGGCAACGACTCCTGGCATATCAACGGAATTGATAGATGGGATGGAAAGCTGGTCGCATGTGCTTTCGGCAAATTCGAAGGTGAAGGCGCTTATGAAGGCAAAACCAAAGACGCCGGCGTAATATTTGATCTTGAATCTACTAAAGACGTCTGGCCGTCCCTCACCGGACCGCACTCCCCCCGCTGTGACGCCAATGGCATCAAATATGTCTGCGACAGCGGCAACAGACGCCTGCTTATCAAGTCCACTAATGGCGAAAAGGTAATTGACTTTAAGAATGCTTTTCCACGGGGACTGGCTATAGGCGACTCTACAATCTATATCGGCTTGAACTATGTAGACGCGTCTAATGCATCCAGTACACGCACCTGTAAAATAGCGATGCTTGACAAAGTTACGTTTGAACATACAGGAGAGCTGGTAATCGATATACCGGAGATCTATGACATCGTCTGTGTACGCGACTGACGGTGCTATCCGAGCTATCGCTTAAAGCAAAGCCAATCATGTCGACGAATAATCGGCGTTCAGTCGATGTTCTTTACTTCGATCGGATAATGGCTTGCCCAGGTCAGGTTCAACCCATATATGAGGAGCCATGGCACGGCAACCACAAGCAACAGGACCGACCTTTCCTCACTTTCTCGGCATTGGGGCGCAGAAAGCCGGTACGAGCTGGGTGCATGAATGCCTGAAAAAACATTCTGAAATCTGGCTGCCGCCAGAAAAAGAGATTCATTATTTCGATCGTTCTCCTGAATACGCCTCACCGACATTCCTGCACCCGGATCAGCCGATTCTGCGGCTCTTCGGCACCGACTTTTGGAATAGGATTTATCGCAACAAGTGCAAGGATGTTTTCAAAGACTATTTTGGAAAACATCCCGAGATATTCCATTGGTACATGAAGTATCTGTTTGGCACCTGTAGCGACGCCTGGTACGCCTCATTGTTCGAGGACGGCAGGGAGAAAATCCGCGGAGAGATTACGCCGGCATACTCAATCCTCAACGAGAGCGACGTCAGGCATATTCACCAACTGATGCCGGACGCCAAAATCATCTTCATACTGCGCAATCCGATAGAACGCGCCTGGTCGCAGTATCGCTTTATGGTGAGACAGGAAAAGATCAAGTCCAATATCTCATTCAATGAGTTTAAAACCTTTGTTGACAGCCCGGAGCAGCAGGGTAGAAGCGATTATCTAAAAACAATCGCAATCTGGTCTAAAATCTTCTCGAAAGAGCAGCTATTTATTGGATTCTACGATGATATCGTCAGCGAGCCTGAGGTGCTGCTCGCGAAGATCCTGGACTTTATCGGTGCGACATCCGACGATGCTATCGTAAGGCAGATCCTCGAGGTCGATAGGGTAAATGTGTCGCCGGAAATCGAGATTCCAGCCGAGTTCAGCTCTTACCTGCACGAAAAGTACGACCATGATGTAGAACTTGTCGCACAACAGCTCGGCGGACCGGCAGAAAGCTGGCACAAAGAGAAGCTGGCGAGATGAGCACGATAACAGCCATGAGCACTTCTATTCAATTTCCAACCCAGATGTCCGTGGGGCGAGTATACATAGGAGCAGGCGCT
>CAZISK010000656.1:0-5149 GCA_964541355.1 uncultured Candidatus Obscuribacterales bacterium | reverse complement strand
AAGCGCCCAATGGAGCGCCAGTGCTGCTCCAGGCGTCAGGTACATTTAACGTAACTTAAGATGGACCGTTCTCAGCATTGGGGGCTAGGATGGGTATAAAGTCTCCATCGGCTTAGATTTACCAACGTCATGACCTCTTCATCAGCTGCGGAATCCGAAAAATCGCTATTCTACTTCCCGTGGATGGCAAGTCCTCAGTTTGACTTGCTCTGGTACTTCTGCCCGATATTTGTGGCAATTGTAGCGACTGTGCTGCTCGATCAGTTCAAGTTCCTTGCTGCCGGGTTGATGATGGTTTTCATCGTCAATGCATTTGGGGTCGGACCGATGCACCAGGGACCGACCTGGTTTTTCTATTTTGACAAGAAAAATTTGGAATACTGGTCTGCTGATAAAAAGCGCCTTTTCGTCTACTTCGTCGGCCCGGTTCTCGTCGGCGTCGGCTCTATCGCTCTTGCTGTTATGGTCCCCTGGCTTGGTCTGGTCGTGACTACACTATGGGGCGTGCAGCATTTCGTTCAACAAAACTTCGGCATGACGATGCTGTACCACAACAAAGACGCCAACGAAGCGCTTCCGAA
Organism: uncultured Candidatus Obscuribacterales bacterium; assembly: GCA_964541355.1. Lineage (GTDB taxonomy): Bacteria > Cyanobacteriota > Vampirovibrionia > Obscuribacterales > Obscuribacteraceae > JADYXR01. Next base: position 4,568 of record CAZISK010000656.1, on the reverse strand, counting down.
TCGTAAGCTTCTTCTTCGCAGTCTGTGGACGCCGACAATTTTTTTCACGACAATCTTTTACTATCGCCTATTGTCTCCGGTTCCCGTCGATATGTGGGCAATCGGTGCGTTCTCGATTATGGGTTTTGTCGCCCTTGTCGATATACTGCGGTATGTGCTGGATATGAAACGACAAGTTTCGACCAGTGGTGTACGGATCAACGCTCCGGCTCTGATGTTCTGGCTCGTCGGAGTTCTCTACTATGTGCCATTCATCTTTCCCGGACAGAGATTTGAGACCGCCTATCTGATTCCTGGGACTATGCACTGGTTCCAGTACATTGGGCTGAATTTGATTTTGGTTAAACACAAATACGACGATCAGGAAAGAAAGAATGATATCCCCTGTGGTGCCAATTTGTTGATGACGATCCTCTGCGTAGGGTCGCTCTTTATCGTCCTTGCGACGCGCGGCTACCAACAAGAGTTCTCGATGGACAGCGTGATGTTCAGAGTCTTGACCGGTATTTACGTCGGTTTATCCAACATTCACTACTACCAGGACGCATTTTTCTGGCGCTTCCGCGAAAAGCACCAGCGCGACAGCATCATGCCGTACCTGATGAGTGCTCGGTCACATTAGGGGCGAAGGTTCATCGAAGTATGCGATACAATTAGCAGATTCGATTGAGCTGTGCCGTTTCTTCTGAACAAACAAGAACCTTCCTACAATTTGCTTTCTTCGATGAGATTGGCGCGCCCATGTGACAAAGACTGGGACAGTATGCCCGGCGACGACCGAGTGCGTTTCTGCTCGGGGTGTGCGAAAAGCGTCTACAACATCTCGGATATGACGACGCGTGAAGCGAAGGACTTTCTTCGAGCCCGTGGTGTGACTGAGTGTATGCGAACGTTTCGCCGGGCAGACGGAACAGTGATCAATGATGAGTGTCCACGCATTTTCAGGAAGATTCGCAATGGAGCTCGATTTGTTGCGAGGACTGTAGCCGCTATAGTAGGACTGGTGATGTCTACATCGGTTGTGTCTGCACAGACTGCGGAATCATTGAAGAAGGATGGAGGACTCGACCTTTTATCACAATTCAAAGATGTTGAGCCGGGTCCGGGAAAAGTTACGGCTACTCCGATCCCGCCCGTCGTCACCGGTACTGTTGGTGATATGGGTGAGTTTCGTTTTGAGTCCCGACCCAAACTTGATGACTGGGAAGTCGCAACTGCGATCAGAGGCAAGGCCTTCGGCATTAGTCCGAATATCAAGCAATTCCTACTTCAAGAGACACTCTATGGTCCCTCCAACGATTTGGAAGGGTTAATCATCCAAGCTACTGCTAAGCAACAGCAATCCGATCCCGCCAAGATTGATTTGGCTTTATGTTTAATGGCTCGTGATAAGGACGGAGACAGGGCCAACGCCAGAGAGCTACTCGAGGTAGTCAGAAAAAAGGTTCCGCGAGATACGGCTGCAGTTTACTCGCTGGCAGTATTAGATGAGCTCGAGAGGAGATCCGATGCCGCTGCGGCGAAATACTGGGACATCTACAAGAGAGATTCATCCTTTAAGCAGGCTGCAGTCAACTTGTTCGACCTTTATTTGCGACAGGGAAACAAACCAGCCGCGAGGCAAGTTCTCGAAGAGTTGCTGAAGACGATGCAACCATATGCGGTGCGTCTGCTATTGAGCGCCGACCTCAAACGATTAGATAAAGGCGAGTGGCCGCCTGGGCTGACTGCTCCACCAAACTTCGAACCTGAACCTCCTGTTCTAAAGACTGAGTAGCCGCTCGTTGAGCGTCAGGTGTGGTATTGGTAAGCGCGCTGAAGTGCACTAAGCTACTTGTTAAGCGGCAGAATGAAGCTCTTCGTTCCATCGACGGATTCCCAGTCTGGTTCGTCAGGCACTATTCCTGGTGCGGAACGATAGCTCCAGTCGAGGACTATCGCTTTGACGCCGAGCTTGCGCAGCTTGTTGTAAAGCTCGGCTCTGCGCTCCTTCGGTGATTTGAAGAAGTGCTCGGGATCTACCGATTCGCATACGATCCGCACTTCCGCGAGTCGAGCCCAGTAGAACTCGCCGAACTCTTGTTTCGCGATTCGCGCCACGCGATCGCCGGGACTGACGCCCAGGTCTTTCAGTTTATTTGCGGTAGCTGAATGCGCATCCAGGGGAGGAGAAGGCAGCGACGCGCCTGTCATGTTGCTCAAGACCGCCCTCAATTCTGGGAAACCATAGAAGCAATGCATAAAGCTCTGCCAGGAGAAGGACAGTATCATGAGGACGGATAGTATCGATAGTCCAGTCGCCATCCGCTTTGCCGAGTGTGCTGTTTTATATTGAAAACAGAGAATAATCCCAGCGAATATTGGCGGAATCAAACCGATCAAGTATCGCGGCCAGACAGTAACAATCAGAAGAAGTAAGACGTTGAGCCAGGCGCAGACTACGACAGGTGAAAGAACTTTGATGCGCTCGAATGAAAATGGAAACAGGGTTCTTGAAGCCACGATGAGATACATCCACAAAACTCCGAGATAAATACCGAAGCTTGTGACAAGGACCATGGACTTTTCCACCAGCATCGCCCAAAATAGAGGCCAGTTGATTTCGATTTTGATCCCTTCATTCCAATAGTGCGGGTTAAACCAGGGCGAATAAGTAACGTTGAACGGTTCGATGAATTCATAAACCGTTGGATCTTCGAACAAAATTCGCGTCGGGTGTAGCGTCTTCCGTGAGCCGTGGACCAGAGGAACCGAGGGCAATAGATTATCGGTTGTGCAGAATATCAACTGGTACTTGCCTGATTCTCCAATACTGGGTCGTCCGAGTGAAATGGATAGTGGTACTACATATAGTGACATTAACATTAGCAGCGGAGCGGCCAGCAAGACCACGGATTTGATGCTTGTAAATCCGTAATCCTTTCCGCGCCACCTCATCAGCGCTACGCAGGGAAGTGCCCAACTAATGAAAAAGGACTTGGTAAGATAGGCAAGCCCCATGAGCGTCCCTGTTAACGCGAATCGTCCCTGGTTGTTTTGCTGGTACAGGCAAGAGAGTATGGCGCCGTTGCCGAAAACATAGAGAGCCCCAGCCAGCATGTCCGGTGTTCTTTTCGACACATCGCCTATCACCAGTGCTGATACTATCGATACGCAGGTGAAAAAGATAAATGCCGCCTTTTGAGGTAAAGGATCAGTGCCATCTTTCTCGGAATAGTAAAGATGCGCCTTCCATGTGGCGCGCCAGAAATACCAGCAGGCCAGTGAGAAGAGGACGAAGCAAAAATATTGCATTATGCTAAGCATCGACCTCTCCATCTGTATTGATGGAGCGAAAAGTCTAAGTAATGCAAAGAGTATTGGATACAACGGGCTCCAATATGGGTTTAGAAGTAAAGAATAGTCCTGGTGCCGAAAAGCGTCTGCTAAATCAAGATAGGAGACCGTATCCCATGCAATGTTGTTAGCCCAGGTGACCGTCTGGACGTATCCCACCAGGAGAGCTACGACAGTAAGAACTATGACGACTGGGACCCCAGTCTGCATCGTTGGCTCAAGACCTGGCTTTACCATTTTTGCGTTACCAAGGGTGCAGACCGGCGAATGGATTCGATGATACCATTGCTTCTTCCCGAAAATTGCTCGCTGGCAAGTGTCCGAATTGGCGCAATACCAGACTTGTTACAATTTATTTTCGCCACAACTGGGGAATACTAAGCAGGAGATGCCAACCAAAACAGCAGTCATTATAGGTGCGGGGCCAGCAGGACTTACTGCTGCATACGAGCTTCTTTCGCGCACTGATTATTTGCCTGTGATCATCGAAGCGAGCGATCGTATCGGTGGTCTGTCTTGCACCGTCGAGTACAAGGGAAATCGCATGGACATTGGCGGTCACCGATTCTTCTCGAAGTCGGATCGTGTAATGGATTGGTGGATGGATGTACTGCCGATGCAATCGACCGGCACGCGAATAGCTCGCATCGCTTATCAAGGTGCCAAGCGCGATTTTACTGTACCTCAGACCGGTCCCGATCCAACAGTCGAGGACAAGGTGATGCTCCTGCGAGAACGCAAATCTCGCCTGTATTTTATGCGTCGTTTATTCGATTATCCAATAAGTCTCAGCCCCGACACGGTAATGAAGCTTGGTCTGTTTAAAACGGCAAGAATCGGCTTTAGTTACATGCGTTCGATAGTTTTGCCAATCAAACCAGAAGCCAATCTCGAGCAATTTTTCATTAACCGATTTGGTCGCGAGCTTTATCGTACGTTTTTCAAATCATACACAGAGAAAGTTTGGGGCGTGCCCTGCCAAAAAATCGATGCATCCTGGGGAGCGCAGAGAATTAAGGGGTTGTCGATAATCAAAGCGATCAAGCACGCGGTTCGAAAGATCATCCATCCGATGAAAGATGTGAAAAAGAAAGATCTCGAGACCAGCTTGATTGAGCAATTCCTCTACCCGAAGTATGGCCCTGGTCAGATCTGGGAAACGGTTGCCGGCACCGTGTTGGGGAAGGGTGCAGAAATTCATAAGAATTTCAAGGTGACCGGAATTGAAGTTG
>CAZISK010000655.1:0-5157 GCA_964541355.1 uncultured Candidatus Obscuribacterales bacterium | reverse complement strand
AGTCCACGATGAACAGTTCGTTGTAACAATTTGTCTAAGCTGAAAACGATAATCGTTCTTTGTTATTCCTCGAATGAACTTTGAAATCTTATAGCTCCTTGCGCCCTACCAGAAGCCGAGATCGGCGAATTGTTTAAGCAAAGTGTGGTCATGGCGAATCTAGTTCTATTGTAATCATCTAATTGTCGCTTCGCTCATAGCTGCAGAGGCGCTTTGTGTGATGCGGTTTTTGGCGTGTTGAGAACGATAACCATTCTAGAAATGGCTCGCAACTCCGCGCGCCTTGGTTGTTCTAGAATCTGTCGCTACCCTGATGCCTAGCCATTCTGCATATGGATGAGAACGATAACCATTCTTCCATAATCTTCGTTCATCTCCTTACGGTTTGCCGCAAAAATAATTACAATGTTCAGCGCTTGTCCTTTTGAGCGGGTTAATGTCGCAGAGATTACTAGTTCTAGCACTCACCTTCGCGGTCATGTTATGCACGTTCTGGCCGCGGCTTTGCGATTGCTTTGCTCCAGACACGACTACTTCTAGTCAAACAGTCACCATTGAAACAACCTCAGCTCATGACCTCTGTTACGAGTGTGGTCATACTAAATCTTGCTGTTTCACAAATACTCAATATGCTGGCGGATTACTGACCAATATCGACACTTTGTCTTCGGTCATCTCCACTGTCTTTCTTGCGGCTATTTCATTCATTTCGTTCGCGTTAGTTTTGTGTGCACCAATTCGTGAATCAACGTATGCGCGAATACCGTTGTCATTTAGTAAGTGGCCATGCCAGAAATCGTATTTGGCAAAGCAATCACTCTTGATCTAATCCTCTAACAGTTTTATTTCACTTTAACTCTCACTCGCTGAGGCGGCCTTTCGAAATCGGCTTGCTCTGCTAGCGAATGATTGATTAACGAGAGTCTCATCGAGATCGTAACCGCGCATCTCTGATTTGATGCGCACCGAATCTGATACTGGGAATTATTCAATATGACCAACATCAAGCACCCATACTGGGAGCTTTACTTACAGCTTGCCGACATTAAGACGTCGGCGTCTTCTGGCGATGCACGCATCCGTATGAGGCAATTAGCCCAGAAAGCCGGGTTTAGCCGAAAGAATTTGCTTTTGGCCGATTTCTACAGCCTTCTTCCCATTTTCGGTTACAGCTCAATCGAGAGATTGTTCTTCACGGTTACAAGAGAGCAGTTTGCTTACTCGGTCTTGTCTCCGGAGATGCTTTTGCGAATTGCGGCACTATCGCCCCTCGTGGAACTAGGTGCTGGCAATGGATATATAGCTTGGTTGCTTCAACAAATGAGTGTCGACATCGTCCCACTGGACGCATTTCCGGTCGAGGAAGGCAAGAATTGGTTTTTCAATACTCGCTTCGGGCTACCTGCCGCAGGTGGTCAGAGCTGGACTGTCATTGAGAAGGGGCTGCCTAAAGACCTGTCCTCGCACTCTGAAAGAACTCTCTTGCTGTGCTGGCCCCCCAGAAACAACATGGCTTCAGAAGCCCTGAACTATTACTCGGGCCGCAAAGTTGCCGTGATAAGCGTTCGAGGATGCTGCGCCAGTTCCGCCTTCTATCGCAAGCTTAATCGGAACTGGACTCTTGAATACTCAATTGGCACTGGTAGCTGGAAGCATTGTCATTCAGAAGTTTTGGAGGTGTATTCACGACCACAAGAACAGTGATATGGCGAGTGGTATTGCAAACGGTATCGCATGTGAGAGGTCCATAAAGGAGTTATAGGTTCAATGTCCACCTTGACTAGGAGCTGCAGAAAGATTCTGCAAGTCATGAAAGTGAATGAGTTGTCTACTGCTCAAGAGATTCACGCACAAATGCGTGCTGCGGATTCTCGAGCGCCCGGTCTTTCGACTGTCTATCGGTCGCTTGATTGGTTACTCGCCAATAAATATCTGCAGGCAGTGGACTTGGGTGACGGTGAGCGCAGATACGAAACTGTTAGACCTGGTGAACATCACCACCATCTGATCTGCGAAATCTGTCATGCCCACATCCATCTCAACGAATGTCTGCTCCAGCATTTCAGTGCCGCTTTAAACGAGAAGTATGGCTTTCGAATGACCGAGCACGTCTTGGAAATATTCGGTAAATGCAAGGAATGTCTGCAGCCGAAGTCTGAGCACCCATAAGCGGGAAAGCGCTCCGTGGGTTTAGTATATCGTAGCAGTTATGAAAGTCATGTATTTTGAGATTCGACGAGGATCGCGATCAATCATCTGTCGAAATGCGGATTAATCAATTCTAGCGCGTTGCGTTTCGGCTTAAGACCAGCGGTCAAAGGAAGTAATGCCAGTTCTGGGTTCGTCCATTGCAGGTTGCTTGATAGAACCGCGTCGAGTTCAGGAAGTTTTTTTAGTGCAATACCTGATTTCGCTAGCACTAGCCACGTTTTTGATCGAGCCACTACGCGGTCAGGTTTTCCGATTCTGTCTTCGAGTTTTCCCAGCTCGCTGGCACGACAAAAAATGTACAGCTTTGATTTGGACTCAGCTGTGACAAACTGATCTAGCCGCATGGCAGTATCAATCGGCCGGTGTAGATAAAACTGCAACGATGGTCTGAACTCGTGATAAACCACGATTGGTGCGTCGACCTTCGAACGAAGAGCGCCGGCTACATAGTGAATATCACCGCACGAAAGTTGGTAGCTTAACGGAAAGAGTACCTGGGCGCTGGCAAATGTCAACGCAATCATCGCGCCGAACAAGACTTTAACGGCACTCTGAAGCCGTCCTGAAGTAGCTAAGGCGAACTGCGTTAATAAAGCGATTCCAATAAAGGACAGTGTTATGCTCATTGCGTACAACAACCACTGAGCAGTTGAATCACTGACGAACGACAATGGATTCGCAAGGCTAGGTAAGAGTCGAGCAAGGAACCGTATGTATCCAGAGTTCAGTAATATGACAGCAAGTCCAATTAACAAGATGCCGCTAATCGCTACGATGAAGCTGCAGCACTTCAGATAGGGACTCACCTTTCCGGTTGCCTGCCACTTGTCGATCCAGTCGGAGAACATCATTCCAACCAGAATGGCCGCCGGTGGTAGAAGAGGTAAAACGTAAGTATGGAGTTTGCACTTGGACGCGCTAAAGATTATGAATACTGGAATAATCCAGGACCACAAGAAAATGGCCAGACTTTCTCTTGAGAATAAATCCTTCCCGTTGAAGTTAACGTACCTACCGAATCGTTGTTTCACTGCAGCTTTATACAAGCTTGACGGCAGGAATAGAAACCATGGAAGAAACGAATAAGCGATGACGGGCAGAAAGTACCACCATTGAGGATGAACATGGTTGGCCGAACCATTGAATCTGCCTAGGTTGCCTTTTAGAAAAAACACATCTGTCCAGAATCCGTGTGTCACGAATGATACAGTCATGTACCAAGGGGCTGCCACCAAGAGTAACACCATCAGCCCTAAGCCAATGTCCAACGAGCGCACCTTGTTCGTCAGGTCGAGTAGAGTCTTCGAGGTGAGGAGGAAAAACACTGTCATTGGCACTACCGCCAAAATCAATCCAAGTGGACCTTTCGTTAGTACTGCCAGACCGAGAAAACAGTATGCAAGTGCTCCAACCGCTCGCTTCGCGCCGGCTAGGCGCAGGTACATCAGATACATCGCCGAGCTGAGCAGTGCACAGAATGTCATATCAACTAGGGCTAAACGCCCTAGTCCTACCACCATAGGACTTGTGCACAGAATGAGTGCCGACAGAAGTCCAGTTTTGTTGTTGATGACTCTACCGGCAAATAAATATGTCGCAATGGTAGCAGCCGTGGCGAAAAATGCTGACGAAAAGCGAGCTCCGAACTCGGTTATGCCGAATATCGAATAGGAAATGATCTGCAACCAGAAAAATAAAATCGGTTTATCGTAAAACGTCTGATAGTTGAGCAGCGGAACGAGACACTGCCCTGTCTCGAGCATCTCTCTGGTCCCTTCGGAATAGTACGCGTCACTCCTATCGATTAGTCCGTAGGTGCCTAATCCACGGAAGAAGATGAAGAAACAAAGCGCCGCTACAGCCGCGATTTGTCGTCCGTTGACTGACTGGATCGAATCCTCTCTTTGAAGATCGCTTCCGTTTTTATATGGTTCTGTTCTTTTCTTACAATCAAGAAGCACAAAATAAACCGCAACAGGGGTGCTAGTCACCGTTAGTTCTTATTACCCCTAGACCTTTACCTAGTTCGTATACTGATTGTCGGCAGCTGCCTTTGCTCCCTAGCCTTTGCGATTGCGAAGGTCATTGAGAATTAATGTCATCTTTGAGTTCTGCACTAGAATCACAAACCACATTGAATGCAAGAATGGTTCTCATTCTAATTTCAAGTGTTCGGAGATGCCCATGATAGGCAGCGATTGGAGGTATGTCAACAGAGATATCGTTATTGTTTGTGCATCTGAAGTCGCATTGTGAGCCTGTATCTTTCATAAGGTGCAATTGGGAATGGCTCTCATTCTTGGTGATTGGCTGGTTCTTGATGTTCGTTAAGTAAGTCACCATAGATAGTGCCAAGAGCATCCCGTCCTAAATGCAGTGCTATTTCACTAACAAGCAAGGAGCCATTTTTTCGATTATTTGTCTCAAATCGTCCAGTTTTATTGGTTTTTCGAAATAGCCTGTCATGCCAGCCTGCAGGCACTTTTCTTTCGTTGACCCGCCACCTGTCACGGCTACTATCGCTGTTTTCTTAGTACGATGTTCAAAGTCTTCGATGTTTCTGATTGCTGTGGCAGCCTTTAAGCCATCCATTAAAGGCATTTGTACGTCCATCAGAATTAACTGGTATTCGATGTCTTGCGCGCAGCGCACTGCTTCTACGCCGTTGGCTGCAGAGTCTGCTTCTATGCCTAGAATTCGCAAAAGTAATACCAGTGCGAAACGAAGATTGTCGTCGTCTTCGACCACAAGTATAGAATGCTGGTTCTTCTTAAGCTGTGTCTCTGTCACGGTTCTCTTCTTCATTTTTCCCTGGTATTAGCATTCGTGATCGTCGTTTCTCTCCAGCATGAAACGGAAAAAGAGCGTTCCGGATTTATTGATTGAATGTTGCTGCCTGCTTGACCAGGTCTCGTAAGGATCGCAAGCTCTGGATGATAACTTAGC
>CAZISK010000654.1:0-5172 GCA_964541355.1 uncultured Candidatus Obscuribacterales bacterium | reverse complement strand
TTGCATTACGATAGCGGAAGTTTTCATCATCCGGTTGACCAATCCTTGAGCTTGCCGGAGTTGGATATCTGGGGAGCGTCGAGCGAGACGCTGCCGGCGGCAGCTACAGCACCAGTATTGGTGATGCCGGCGCCGGCAGATAGCGAAAGACCACCGTCAGAGCTGATTGTGCCGTGCTTCACTAGATCGGCGTCCGCTCTCAAAGTCAGATCGACAGCCTGCGATCCATCTCCAGCGCTCGGTACATGGTTAATAGTGGACGTAGCCTGTTTGTGCAGCCGTTTTGCGAACCAGCTTAGTTGCACTATGTTCTGCAAACGGTCTCCAGAAGACAGACTCGAACGGCTTGGAATGAATGCTTACCAACTTCAAGATAAAAAGATAGGCGAAATGACAAAAAGTACAAAAAGGCTCGGAGGGTCATGCCGGCAATCGTGGCTTGATTGCCGGCATGAACACCTCCCCGATCCGGGCGATCGGTTGCCTTTTTGAACTTCTTGCAACAGCAATTGCAGCAGGCACTTGGACAGACACCATCACATTGTGATGCCTTGTCCCAATTCACTGCATTGCCGTCAACCAGCCTGACGCTCCAGCGCCCGGAACTCTTCCAGGCGCTGCTCGAGCCAAGCCAACCCACCCTCTTCGTCGACAAAGCTGCCGGCGATTTGAGCTTCGAAAGCCGCCTCCTTGATCACACGGAAGACCGGACCGGGCTTGAACCCACGCTTGATGATGAGATCGCCGGTGACGATGCTCTTGGCACCGGGTCGGCGAGACATCACCGGGTCGCTGCGCATCTCGCGCATAAGACCGAGGTAGAAACCCAACAACGAAGATCGGGTTCGCTGTTCCAGGGTACGTCCTGTACCGAAGATGTCGCAATGCTCCATCACGATCAGGTCGAAGATATCCGGACGAGCCATGAGCTGGACCAGCTTCTTGCGGCCGACACCGGCATCAGCGAAGTGGTGCATCTTCATGTGCATTCCGACAATCGCCTTGACCCGGTCGGTGACATCATTGGAGAACTTAAGACGGCGACAGATCCGGCTGGACATGTCCACGCCCATCTTGTCGTGGCCGTGATTGCTCACTTTGATGCGCCATGGCAGGATGTGCCTGATCCAACCATCGGTGCGCCTGGTAAGCCCCCAGCTTTGCGTCCGTGCCTTGGCGATGTCGTGCAACAACAACGCCATCCTCACAGGCAACGATGAAAGGCTCGCCCGGATACCGTCCCTGATGAAATCATCGTCGAATTTAGCCAGGACTTCGGCGAAGCCCTCCTCCGTCGCGGAGACGTCGACAACCTTCAACGTATGGGTCAGAGCAAACCCCTCCGGGTGCCAGAAGGGATCCTGGAAACCGCGCAAGCCTCTCAGCTCCAAGAGCTCCGGAATGATCTGCTTCATCAGCCCAACATTGATGAGCAGCTCGAGACCGGCGACCGGATCCTTGCTGGTCAAGGTCCCCGCGATCTCATTGCCGATCCGCTCCCACGCCACGATTTTGCCCGGCTCGAGCGTGTGAGCGTGCTGCTTCAAGGCTGCCAAAAGCCTGCCGTCCACCGAGAACCCGAGCTTAGCCGCGAAGCGAGCGACACGGAGCATGCGCAACCGGTCCTCCCGGAACCGCTCACCCGGGTCGCCGACGGCGCGGAGGATGCGATCGCGCCGGTCCTGCTGACCGCCGAAGAAGTCGAACATCCTTCCGGAAATGGGATCCTCGAACATGGCGTTGACCGTGAGATCTCGCCTGGCAGCGTCGCCTCTTAGCGCCACCATCGGATCGTTGTCGGTGAGGAAGACGACGCCATCCGGACGTCGCCCGTCGCCGAACTGTCCGTCATTGCGGAGCGTGGCCACCTCGATCTGGACCTTCTCTCGCACGACAACAATCACTCCGAACTGTTCGCCGACCGAGAGGCAGTTGTCACCGCTGAAGACTCTCTTGATCTGGACGGGAGTGGCATTGGTAGCTACGTCAAAGTCTTTCGGCTCCTGTCCTTGATCGCGCACGCAGCCACCTGCGAACACGCCAATGAAGCCATTTGCCTGCAGCTGTCTGGCAACAGCCGTGGCAATGTCACGAGAGTGTGACATGAGTCGCTCTCCTTTCTAGTTGGCCGTTGCTGTTTCCAAAACAAAAGAAAGCAACCCTACGCCGGATTGCAGTCTTAATCGAGACACCCACGAGGCAAATTGCTCATCGGAAGATGTCTGGAAATCCTTTGGGAATGGTCAGCGTGGGACTTTTACTTCGATACTTGGTGAAATTTAAAAGGGAATGATCAACCCTAAGTAAAACCATCGACCCTAAGCAAGTGAATTACAAAGGTAACGAGCGTAAGAGATCGTCAATCTCCCACAGGCCCAACGGAGCGTAGAACCAACAATGATCGAAACAACCGCGATTCGCTCAGTTAGCTAATCGAATAGCTACAATATGCAATGTTCTAAGTGATTATTATGTTGTCGATTAGACGCACACCATCTAATTTCGCAGCACAAAGAACTACCATTGGCTTTTCAATCTGATCGGTCACTATCAAGTTGTCGAAACGACAGGCCTCCAGATATTGGACTTCGAAACCGGCGGCTGTGAGTTTTCTCTTACCCTCTGCCAGACAGGCGCTTATTGAGCCGTTATCCTGGATTGTTTTCTCGACATGCCGTAAAACCTCATGAATGAGAGGTGCTTTCTTTCGCCCTTCAGCTGAGAGATAAACATTCCTTGAGCTCATCGCCAGACCGTCGCGCTCTCTGACGATAGGAACTCCCTTAATCTCAAGATTGAAATTCAGGTCGTTAACCATCTGTTTAATTACCATCAGTTGCTGGAAATCCTTTTCGCCGAAGTAAGCAAAATCCGGCTGCACGATGTTGAAAAGCTTCGCCACGATTGTCGCTACGCCCTCGAAGTGTCCGGGTCTGAATTCGCCGCAAAGGTTAGAGATCAATGGCTTCGGCGGAAGAACCCGCGTGGTCGGCTGGTTGAGATCACCATAAATCTCATGAGCGGAAGGACTGAAGATACAATCGACTTGCACCTTCTCAAGCATGGCGTGGTCACGCTCGAAGTCCCGCGGATACTGATCGAAATCCTCGGTCGGCGCAAATTGCAACGGATTGACGAATATGGAGACAACGACAAAATCGCATTCGCGTCGCGCCTGCTCTACTAGGGACAGATGCCCATTGTGGAGATAGCCCATGGTCGGTACGAGACCAAGCACCGCCCGAGCACCCTCGCGCCCCTCCTGAGCCATGGCTTTCACTCGCCATCGCCTCAATGCGCCCACCGATTCAACAACTTCCAGCACTCTTAACGGAAACCCCACTTGCGCATTCGACACTGGCAAGACCTCTATTAAACCGCACAGTTCACAATGAACGTGCCGGATCCGCTATTTTACCCGATGCCCGCCTTGAGTTTGCCATAATAAGTAATTGTTTCTCCCGCGGTGTCGTCTCAATGGACAACCTGAAACCTTGTCAAGTACTCACTGTACAGCTTTTCCTGCTGACCACGTCCTTAGCGTTGACGGTATCGCCCGGGTTCGCCTATCAGGCGAGCGACTCGATGAGCGTCGATGCAATCGCCTCAAGACCGCAGGAAGGTTCGGAGCAAGCGATCGTCCTGGCCGAAAAAGTAATCGAAAAAATGGGCGGCCTCGACAAGATCAAGAAATTTAATGCCACCGCATATAGAGCCACCGGCAGCGTCGAGCAAATCTCGGCACTCTCCGGCTCCTCCAATACGTTAACCTGCGAGATCGTGGCCCAGGGAAGGAAACAATGGGTCTCTGTCAACTTCATGGGACAGCCAGTTGTCACCGGCTATGATGGCAAAGAATGCTGGACCATGCAAGGCACCAACGCCATGCCCACCGATCCCATAACGGCAAAGCGAATAAAAGAAGATCTGGATCACGGACAACTGCTCGTCGAAAGGCTTTTGGATCGCGGCAGAAAACTATCTTTCACCAAGGCCAAGACAATCAACGGCGTGCAGTGCCAGGCACTATGCGTGGTGGCCGATGATGGCAAGCCGACCATTTTTTATATAGATCCGTCCAACAGTTTGATCATAAGAAGCGAGTACCAGGGCGCCGATATCGAACAAGGTGTCGATTGCACTAAGGCATATGATTACTTTGACTACAGAAAAGTGGACGGCTCTCTGCAACCGTTCAGATCGGTTGAATATTCAGACAACAAAAAAGTAAGCGTCGTCGAAATCTCAAAAATGGAGACAGGCATCAGGCTGTCCGACGACTTCTTCAAGATGCCGACAGAAGCAAAAATCGCCAGATTGAAGACAGGACCGGTAAGCATTCCATTTCAATTCACATCCAACGAAATCATTGTTTCTGCCAGTATCAATGGACTTCCCGGCAAGCCATTCATCGTCGACACCGGCGCCACACAGTCAATTGTAGATACTTCTCTGTTTCAAACCATCTCAACCAAGAAAAGCGACAAAATCCAGATAACAACCGGCTCTGGAGCAATGTCGATGGGCTACGCACAGCTCAAAAGTTTTCAGCTGGGCGACATTGTTCTGGAGAATGTGCCGGTTGCGGTCGCGGACCTATCTAAGTTCGCCCAATTCCTGACGGTCCGCCCCGAAGGCTTGATTGGCGCTAACATTCTGAAGCGCTTTTTGATTACGATCGACTATGACAAGCGAGAGCTCATACTTTCCGATCCGGATAAAGTGAAAGCGCCGGAAGGCGCCATAGTAGTCGAGACAAAACCTTCCCTGGGTGTATCAGGACTTGCCGTCGAAGGTGTGATTGACGGCAAATTGAAACTCTCTTTTCTGGTAGATAGCGGTGCCGCCTTCAACCATGTCGCCGAATCGCTAATCAAGGACGTTTCCAAAGAGCCGCTTTTGCCGGTCGGCATCATCAAAGGGCTTGATGGAACCCCCGTCAGGACAGGTGCGATCAGGTTCAAAACGCTCGACATAGGCGCGCTCAAAGTAGACGAGCCAATATTTTCAGTAGCACCTTCCTCCAGCAAGGAAATCCCTCAAGGGATCATCTCGAGCGGAGCACTGGCTATTATCGGCAATCCCTTGCTCAGCCGATATCGCGTGACAATTGATTACCGCATTCAACGTATCTACTTTCAGGACAAAGTCAAAATGTCAGAGACAGTGTTT
>CAZISK010000653.1:0-5177 GCA_964541355.1 uncultured Candidatus Obscuribacterales bacterium | reverse complement strand
GAGCCAAAAGGCAAGCTGACAAGTTTGGATTCTCGATATTAATCCAACACGGACGCTGTTCAGCCGGTGGAAAGAGTGGACCTAACCCTTCTATTTGGTCGAATGCACGGAACACGGAAATCCCGTATCTCTGCCCATTCAACAGGCAAGCGAAACCGCAAGGCACGCTGATGGAGTGCGGGAGTAAGATAGCGGAAGAAGCGAAAACCGTTCTGTAATGGAACGGATACAGGTTGCAACATTATCTGGCTCGAAAGAGTGCCCACGTCCGCTTGGTGCTTCATTGCGAGAGAATTTGAAGAATCGCACTTTAACTCAGGAAGCAAATGAGCGACAAACCGCATGCGCCTGATACCTTCTTTCAAGACCTCAAGGGGCCTTCGGAATGGGATGCCATTCCCTGGCTCGAAGTCAAGATGAAGGTGGAGCGACTGCAAATGCGTATCGCAAAAGCCACTCGCGAAGGAAAACACCGGAGAGCAGCATCGTTACAGTGGATTCTAACGCACTCATACTACGCGAAGTTACAGGCCGTAAAAAGAGTCACGACGAACAAAGGCAAGAACACGGCGGGTGTTGATAACGTGATCTGGAAAACATCCGCACAGAAGATGGCAGCAGTCGAATCGCTTAATCGGCATGGCTACAAGCCACTGCCATTAAGACGACACTACATCCCAAAGAAGAACGGCAAGAAAAGACCTTTGGGTATCCCGACGATGCGAGATCGAGCCATGCAGGCGCTCTATGCGATGGCGCTCAAGCCGATTGCGGAAACACTCGCCGATCCGAACTCATACGGATTTCGCGATGCGCGATCATGTCACGACGCTATTCAGCAAATTTTTATTGCGCTGGCAAGACTCGAATCGGCACAATGGATACTGGAAGGCGATATCAAGTCGTGC
Source organism: uncultured Candidatus Obscuribacterales bacterium (assembly GCA_964541355.1). Taxonomy (GTDB): domain Bacteria; phylum Cyanobacteriota; class Vampirovibrionia; order Obscuribacterales; family Obscuribacteraceae; genus JADYXR01. The sequence goes on along the minus strand of CAZISK010000653.1, from coordinate 4,269 downwards.
TTCGATGAGATCAGCCACGAATGGTTGTTGGAGAATATTCCGCTGGACAAGAAGATTCTCCGCGCGTGGTTGGAAGCCGGTTACATAGAAGAAGGCAAGCGCTTTCCGACAACGGAAGGAACACCACAAGGCGGCATTATTTCGCCGCTGCTGGCGAACATGACACTCGACGGATTGGAAAAAGCTATCCGCAACGCCATGCCCAGCCGCTCCAAAGTCAACGTGATCCGATTTGCGGACGACTTTGTTGCAACAGGAAGTTGGAAAGAACTTTTGGAAAACAAAGCCAGACCCGCGGTCAAAAGCTTTCTCGATCCACGGGGACTCAAACTCTCCGATGAGAAAACTTTGATCACCAACATCGACGATGGATTTAATTTTCTCGGCTTCAATGTACGCAAGTACAAGGGCAAGTTATTGATCAAGCCGTCCAAGAAGGCGATAAAGGCCTTTCTGGAGAAAGTTCGGGAAAACATCGAATCCATGCGGGGCGCCAAACCGGAAGCACTCATCGCCAAACTCAATCCGATCATTCGGGGATGGGTGAACTATCATAAACACGTGGTGGCCAAGAAGACCTTCGGCTATGTGGATTGGCAAATACAAAAAGCGCTCTGGAGATGGGCGAAAAGCCGGCATCCGAAGAAAGGCAATCGCTGGATTCAGCACAAATACTTTCCAACGTTTGAATACATTGGCTCCACGTTTGTAGCCAAAGTAGAAATTGGAAAAGGACAATATCAAAAATTCGCTTTGGTCAAAGCCTCGTGGACGCGGATCCAACGACACCTCAAGGTCAGACAGGAAGCCAACCCTTTTGATCCGAAGTACAAGGATTATTTCAAAAAGCGCCAACGCCAACAGTCGAAACGGGCATGGACGCTGATGAAATTGGAACGAGAAACCGCCTTTGCAGATGCAGACCGAGTAGCTGCTTTAGAGCAAACCTGAGTTCGAAGTGGAGTTGCTGGGTGTTTCCTCGAAAAGGAGACGCCTTTGAAGTGCTTGAGCCGTATGACGGGAAACTGTCACGTCCGGTTCTTAGGGGAGTCTGGGAGTGCGAACTCTTGGACTTACCCGATTGCGGCAAGATGATCAGCTCACGACTGCTATCCGACGGCAAATACCGCACAACCGCTTGAATGAGCAACGAATCCAGAGTTTGCAGGAGAGATTTGTAGGCAAGCGTTTCTGCTTTTTTACCCGAAGTTGTTGGCTTCACATTTCGGAAGCTAAAGCTTCCGACTCCGAGCACTTGACGGGCAGAATCAATTAACGCCTGCAGCTTTGCTTTGGGGATATTTTGTTTGAAAGAGAAAATTTTGCCGCTTTGACTCACCACCCAAATCGCGACGCCGTCATCGAGGACGTGGTATTCTAACAACGTGCTGGATTTCGCTTCCGCCTGAATTTCTCGCATGCGAATGGCCGGCGCGCCTTCGGTGCTGCCCAAAGTATCGGGCGGAATCAGAATTTTTGTCGCCCAGGTTTCCAATGAATCATCCACGCCGGCGCGGAGGGCATCACTGAATTTGGCCCGAGCGATTTGGGCGTTGGCAAACTTTTGGAAAAGCTCTTCGGTACGTTTTGTAGCAGCGACTCGTTTTTCAACGGCAAAGGGAGCTTGAATGCTTTGTCCTTGAAGCAGATCCCGCAAGGCGCGGGTACGGGAGACCTCGGATATTTCTAGCGCCCTTTCGTGGTGCGGGTTTTCCGCTTGCGTCATGAGATAATTGATGTAATCATGATAAAGCTCCTGCTTATTCTCAAGGAAGGACAGCTTATGCACATCTTGGATGAGCTGTCCGGTAATATTCTCCAAGGCATTAACGGCGTTATCGTAGAAATTGATGACTTCATTTGTTTTGGATTCGGGCATTTTGGAATTGGCCTTGGCAAGAGACCAATACTGCTGCCAAATACTCTCAGCGTTGCCAATTTCTGTTGCAATGAGAAGAGCAGAATCTGCATAGGCGATGACTTGGTGATACTGGCCAAACGAATGATAAACAGTGCCCAGACCGCCTAACCATATTCCTTCACTGCTGCGGTCGCCAATTTTTCGGGCGATACCCAGCGCACTGTCATAATAGGCGATGGCTTGGGGATACTGGCCCAATGAATAATAGGCATCGCCCAGATAACCTAGCCATATCCCTTCTCCTGGTCGGTCGCCAATTTTTCGGGCGATGACAAGCGCACTGTCATAATAGGCGATAGCTTGGTGATACTGGCCCAACGAAACATAGGCAATACCCAGATGACTTAAACATCTTCCTTCGCCACGGCGGTCGTCGATTTTTCGGGCGATGACCAGCGCACTGTCATAATAGGCGATGGCCTTAGGATACTCGCCTAACCAAAGATAGGGAGTACACAGATTACCTAACTGTTCTCCTTCTCCTTGTCGGTCACCGATTTTTCGGGCGATGCTTAGCGCACTGTCATAATAAGCGATGGCCCGATGATACTGGCCCAACGAATTGTAGGCACTGCCCAGCATGCCTAACCCACTTCCTTCTCCTTTTCGATCGCTGATTTCTCGAGCGATTCCTAGCGCACTGTCATAATAAGCGATAGCCCGATGTATCTGGCCTAACGAAGAATAAGCAAGTCCCATATTACCTAAATGTCTTTCTACGCCACTGCGGTCGCCAATGGCTCGAGCGATGCCCATTGCACTGTCATAATAGGCAATGGCCTGCTGATACTCGCCCAATAAATAATAGGGATTGCCCAGATTACCTAGCCACATTCCTTCTCCTGCTCTGTCACCAATTGCTCGAGCAATGACCAATGCACTGTCATAATAGGAAATGGCCCGTTGATACTGGTCCAAAAAACTATAGGCAGATCCCAGATTACCTAACCATCTTCCTTCGTACTTTCGATCACCGATGGCACGGGCGATAACCAGCGCACTGTCGTAATAGGTGATGGCCCGCTTATACTGGCTCAACTGACGATAGGCAATACCCAGATTGCCGAGTGCAACATCTTCCCAATAATTATCTCCGTTGATTCGAGAAACTTTTAACATTAAATCGAAAAGACTTGCAGCCTCCCTGAATTGACTTAACCTCGTTAATGCTGTACCTTTAAAATTCAACATCCTTAAATAGATACCTTCGTCTTCAATCTGCTTAACGCGCTCTTCCGTTTCTTTTATCAAAGCCATCGCTGCCGGAGAGTTTCCCGTGTTCAGGAGTGATTCTATCTTGTTTAGCAAAGAATCAGCTTGTGATTTTTGTTCTTTCCATTGCAAATATCCGCTCTTCGCAAGCTCATTCATCTTATAGAGAACGAAAAAGTGATTTCCCCTTTGCAGGATGGCAGAAGTTCCTCCAATGGGCAAAGTGGCAATCGCAGCTTTGAAGTCGCTGTCCACGCTATCCAGCGCTGTCCAGCCGATCTCGCCACCTTCCTTTGCCGAGGCATGCAGCGAGTGCTGGTGCGCCAGTTTTTGAAAAGATTTACCCTGCTGCAATTGCACCAAAATGCTGTCCGCCAGGGATTTTCTAGCCACTTCAATGAGCCGCCATCTCACATAGCGTTTTTCGGGTTGGGGCTTCTCCTGCGCAACTGCCCGAGCAACCAAGTCGAAAGCGAAGAAGAAAAGCAGAAAATAAAATATAATGGAGTATTTCGAGTTACACATTTTCATCTAACACCACCTTTGACCAGTGTAATAACGACAAATTTTGCCCATTTGAGCCGAGAGACTAATTCGTATTCCCCGCACAAATAAACGCGCCCCAGAAGTACGGATGCGCCGAGCCGTATTTTGCCTTCTGCTTGCGCATCATCGCCAGCTCAGCATTACGCAGCGCTTGTGATTTACCCTCACCGTTTTTGAGACGGGTGTAGAAGTCGATCATTAACTCTTTGGTCTCGTTATCCGGCACTTTCCACAAGCTCATCACTACCGTTTGTGCGCCGGCGAGTTGGAACGCCCGACGCAGGCCGAAAACACCTTCGCCGTTTTGCACCTCTCCCAAGCCGGTTTCACAGGCGCTGAGCACGACGAGATCGGTGCCTTGCAAATTCATGCCGGAGATTTCGTAGGCGGTGGCGATGCCGTCATAGACTTGGGTTGAATCTTGTTTCTGGCCAATCGTATTGGCACCAGCGAGAGCCAAGCCTGATCGTAATAAGGGGTTTTCCCAACTTGCGGCTTCTTGCTGATATCTCATGGGATTTAATTCTCGAACAAGAGATGATATGCCAAAAGTATTTGGCATTAGCTCGTGAACTGATTCCATATCTTTT
>CAZISK010000652.1:0-5180 GCA_964541355.1 uncultured Candidatus Obscuribacterales bacterium | reverse complement strand
TGAGCAGGTTGTATGACACCCGCGTATTCAAGGTTGTGTATGGCGATCTCAAGTCGCTGTTCAGCGCGGATGGAATGCCTCCCGGCAGCATCGTTTCCTATGATTGCATTGCATACTACGATCCCGATGGTATTGGAAATGGTGATGCGGTGGTATTCGAGATCGAGGGCAAGCTGGTATGGTGCCGCGCCAATCGGAGTCGCGGAATCTAGCGCGGCAACTTGCTTAACTAAGACTGCTGCGCGGAGCAGCGTCAATGTCTTTGGGAGGAAAACCTTATTGTAATGGTCGACTACTAGGAATCTAGTGACGCAGGTACATCATGCCGAATGCTGCCGCCACCATTGTCGATGAGCTGCCCACGTAGAGTAGTGCTGTTTTCTTTGATGGAAACGCTTCATTGATCACCCAGTAAGATATGGATTTTACGATCGTTATCGTTACTACCAGTAGCACCGAGCAGATAATCCAGGCGACCGGAGAGCCCTCCTCCTGAGTGAGGAACGCTGTAAATGAAAACCAAATGCTTGGATAAGATAGCACTAAAGATAGTATCACTGTCAAGAAATTCCTCATCGGTTTGACCGAAGTGCGGAGAATTAGAAAATCGACGATCAATCCAGTCACCCACGGCGCTGGGTTGCCCACCAGTGTGGCGACAAGGGCGAGAGGGCCTGAGGCCTTTTGCGGCAGACCCGCAGCTATTGCGGCCTGTTGAAGCACGATGAAGAGCAACAGGGTAGCGAGTTGTAATTTTCTTGACGGCACCATAATCCTGTAATCTCAATCAGTTCTAAAAGTCGGTAATCGTTTATCAGCCAACGATGGCCAAGCTATCTATACCCAACTACTCAGAATCACTAATCAAGTCAATGGTCTGGTAATGCAATATCAAATCCGGCGCGGCTCAAAATCTATTGGGGCGACGAAGATCCGCTCGAACAGCCTGACATGACAGTCATGTCAATAGAGTAAAATGAACACGGAGGGCAAATTAACTATGGTCGCACTCATAGAAGGCACAAGAGCGCCTGAAATCTACTTGCGCGATTGGCATGGCGAAGTTCATTCATTGCACGGAGCCGTTATAGGAAAGAAGTACGCAGTAGTGGCATTCTTCAAGGAATCCTGTCCGGTCTGCCAGCTGACGGCGCCGTTCTTAGAGCGGTTGCATAGCATCCATCCAGAGTTGCCAATTTTTGGTGTTTCGCAGGATGACCTTGGCAGTACCAAAGAGTTTGTCAGTATGTTCGGACTCAGCTTTCCTGTATTGCTTGACGAAGCTTTACAATGCACGGTCGATTATGACCTGAGCAATGTTCCTTCCATATTTCTAATTGGACAGGACATGCTCGTCGAGCAAACAATCGTGGGGTTCGTCAAGGACGATCTGGAGAAGTTGCACGCGACAGTGGGCAATAATGCCGGCGCAACTCTGTTCACGGCTTCCGATCAGGTGCCGGCGTTTCGACCTGGTTGAGGTGCCAATCGTCCGGCTCAGGCTGAGTCGAATTAAGACAAAACACAATCGAGAGAGTTATGCGGAAAATTAGCGAGATCTTGCGTTTACTGTCGTTGTCGGTACTTTTCGGTGGATCAGCGGCTGTCGTATTTGTTGCCGTTGTTCTTGTCAAAGCTCAGACCGCGCAGGGCGTGGCCGTGAGCGATGCTGCCGCTCAGAACGCACCGGCTTTCATTGAATTTGCCAAAGTGGTGGCGGCTGCTGCGGTGGTTCTTCTTATCGCCGAGGGACTCTCCCTCAAAGACAGTCTCAAGGAAAAGGCAAAACTCACTTACGCCCGTCTCGGTGCTGTGCTCATCTGTGTGGCTACGGCCTTCGTTTTCTCCTTCGTGATTGTGCCGCCGATGAAAGAGTTGCAGCCACTCATGAAAACCGATCAGTCTAAGGCTGAAGAGTTCCACAAGCTTCATAATGTCTCGCGCGGGGTTTTCGGTGCCACGATACTGTTTGCGCTTTTGTCGTTAATCCTACCTGTATGTGCCACCAGAAGTGGTGCTACGTACTCGAGCAACAATTAGAGGTTTTCAATGCCAAGAGAGGCAAAGCTGGAAGTCTATCAATACTTGCATGAAATGCCGTTCGGCCCCAGGCTTCTTGAGGGTGGCGGCGTCGAGTTTCGGCTGTTCGCGCCTGATGCTCGCACCGTCGATCTTTTGCTTTACACGGGCAAAGACGAAGAGAAGATGTCGATGCCGCAATCTGGAAACGGCTGGTACAGGCTCGCGGCGGCGCAGGCCAAGCCAGGGCAGAGGTACCACTTTGTTATCGATGGAGATTTGCTGGTGCCCGACCCAGCTTCGCGGTATCAGCCTGAGGATGTTCATGGCGCAAGCGAGATTATCGATCCTGCTGCTTTTAGTTGGGATGCAACCGGCTTCAAAGGGCGTCCTTGGAAAGAGGCAATTATCTATGAATTGCATCTGGGCACATTCTCCCCAGAGGGCACCTACGAGGGCCTTGGCGAAAAGCTCGATTACTTGCGAGATTTAGGTGTGACTGCGATCGAGATTCTGCCTCTGTCGGACTTTCCCGGGCGGTTCGGCTGGGGATATGATGGTGTGTTGCCATTTGCGCCGGACAGCTCGTACGGGCGGCCTGAGGATTTAAAATATCTGATCAACGAGGCGCATAGGCGTGGGCTCATGGTCTACCTCGACGTGGTCTACAACCACTTCGGTCCAGAGGGCAATTATCTCTACGTTTATGCCAAGAGTTTCTTCAACGCAAAACATCAAACACCCTGGGGCAACGCAATCAACTATGACGGCGATCATAGCGACATAGTGCGGCAGTTCGTGGTCGACAACGTTCTTTACTGGTTGACCGAGTATCAGTTTGATGGGTTGAGATTCGATGCAGTCGATACCATATGTGATGACTCGCCCAAGCATATTCTTTACGAGATCGCCGAGGCGGTCAGGACAGCCTTTCAAGGTGAGCGAGAGATCCATCTGATCCTCGAAAATGGAGACAATAACGCAGCATTGTTGGATGGCAGAGGCGATTTGCCGGATCGCTTCAATGCCCAGTGGAACGACGATATTCATCACGCCATGCACGTCCTGGCAACCGGCGAGAATACCGGGTACTACGAGGACTACAGCGACGAGTCTTCCAATGCGAGTGCGATAGAGCATCTCGGGCGCTGTCTTGCTGAAGGCTTTGCCTATCAGGGAGAAAAGTCGGCTTTCAGAGACGGCAAACTTCGCGGTACCTCCGGAAAGCATCTTCCGCCGGGGGCATTTATCGCATTCGTGCAAAACCACGATCAGACAGGCAATCGCGCTTTAGGCGAGCGTATTGCCCACCTGGCGGAGCCGGAAGCAGTTCTGGCCATGGTCTCCATCCTGTTGTTGGCGCCCAGCCCTCCCATGTTGTTCCAGGGCGAGGAGTGGGCGGCAGATACGCCGTTCGTCTGGTTCGCCGACTTCAAAGGGGAGTTGGCGTCAAGTGTCAGAGCCGGTCGACTCAAGGAGTTCGGAAAATTTGCTGACTTCAAAGATCCTTACAAACAAAGGCTCATTCCAGATCCATGTAGTGACGAGACGTTCCTAAAATGCAAGTTGGATTGGGATGAACTCCAACAAGAGGAACACCGAGACTGGTTGGAGATTTACAAACGACTGATTGCCTTGAGGAAGAGTGCGATTGTTCCTATCATCGATGAGATCGAAATTGAGGAGCGCTCCTGGACGATCACTGAGGAAGGACTTCTTGAGATACGGTGGCCGCTTGCTACCGGGCACGAACTGAAATTGCTGGCCAACTTGAGCGATCAAGGCGCGACCAGTCCTATTTTTTCGGAATCGCAGTTCAGCGAAGCCGACATCCTATATCAATCACCGTATAACGTCAGCGCGGAAATTGCGCTGGGGACCGTGCCACCGTGGATGGTGCTCTGGCAACTCTCTAAGAAAGCGGACGAAAGTAGTACTGAGCAAAGTTAATCCGGACCTCATCTTCTTCTTGGTCGGCCTATGCTAACTCGATGCAGGGAGCTTATGATGAGCGGACTCCAGGAATGTTGAAAAGCGATCGGGGGAAGGTCTTATGAAAATAGACGCGAGCTCATCTGTTCGCCCTCTGGGTCAGAAGTTAGGTGTCAGGTCGAGCTGGAAAGATAAAGAAGGCGCTGTTCATCGACCCTCCGCTGAGGAAGTCGAGGCGCTGGGCGCCCTTACCAACTGGTCTCAAAAGCAAGACGGTTTTGTACGATTCGTATCGCCCGACGGCACAGTCAGGGCGGGGCTATCAGGTCGGCAACTTCCCGGTCCTCTGGGCGGAGTGGAACGGCAGATTACGCGACAATGTTCGCGCCTTCTGGTGTTGCGATCCTGGAAAGGCGGGCGAGTTGGCCACTCGCATATCCGGCTCTTCTGATCTGTATCAGACAAGTGGGCGCAGCCCACTCCGCAAGAAAAACTCTTCACCGAGACGATCCAGCTCGGTACCTTTTGAGACCGCTGGATTAATTGATGTCCGAAGAAAACCGTTCTGGAAACCGAATGTGCGGGTGTCTTTCGAGGACGAGCGCAGGCTCCATAAGTGAAGGAAAGATGAAGCTGCGCTGTAGCCACGCTAAAATTGTCAGACCACACCTTCCGAGGGCAGACGTATGCAGCTTCAACTAATCGACGGTAAATTCACCAAAGGCAGCTCGACTGACGAAATAGACGTGATCAATCCTGCGACGGAAGAGAAGATTGCATCAGTGCCTCGTGGAACCGAGAAAGATGCTCACGCAGCTGTCGATTCATCAAAAGCGGCGTTCAAGAAATGGAAGCGAATCAGTGCTAACAATCGTGCCGAAATGATGCACGAAGCTGCTCATAAGATGCGCGCCCACAAGGAAGAGATCGTCAAGCTGCTTACGCTCGAACAAGGCAAACCGGTTCCGGAGAACGAAGAAGAGTTTGAGTGGTTGGTCAATACCTTCGACTACTATGCCGAACTTGGCCGGCATGAGCGTGGTCGTGTCTTGCCTTCCGGCGAGTACAGCCAGCTCAATATGGTGATCAAGGAGCCGTTCGGAGTGGTGGCATGCATCGTCCCCTGGAACTACCCGCTCTTGCTCCTCGCTTGGAAATTGGCTCCAGCGCTCGCTGCCGGGAATACGGTTATTGTAAAACCGAGCGAGTTGACACCGCTTTCGACTCTG
>CAZISK010000651.1:0-5199 GCA_964541355.1 uncultured Candidatus Obscuribacterales bacterium | reverse complement strand
CTTCGGCACCAACAATGGCATTCCAGGTCGTCTGTTCAACCTGGTAACAGGCATCTTCTCGATCACCTGCGAAGAAGGAGCGAAGACTATTCTCTACCTTGCCACCAGCCCGGACGTCGAGTCGGTAACGGGCAAATACTTTTACAAGGAGCGCCAATCGAAACCATCAGCGCTATCGCTTGATAACGAGCTGGCCAAGCGTTTGTGGCAACACAGCGAGCAAGAGACAGGCGCTATTGATAAAGCTAGACAGGTCAGCGTCCGACCATCAACCCTGTAGCTTGAGGATCTCCACCGAATCGTTGACCTTTATGGTGCCCTGGTTAAGATGAATGGCATTCTGGCCGAACATAACCTGTTTATCCACGAGCCTGAAGGATGCCAGCGTTTTGAGAGGCTCCTTTCCAGCGATGGCTAGATTTTGATCGATTGTGGTAATCACACAACGGGAGCATGGCGAGTCAAATTCGAGGACTACATCGCCGATCTTAATCGATTGCCACCGGTCCTCTTCAAATGGAAGAGCGCCGTCCACCACTATGTTAGGGCGAAAACGATTCATTGGCAGAGCCTCTTCCAGCCGGTTGTTCAGATCCGCCAGAGATGCGGCTGAGATAACCAGGAATGGAAAACCGTCTTGAAATGACACCTGGGATGGCGGCGCCGACGGCGAGTCCGATCGCACCTTTCGCATTTCTTTTTCGTACATTCTGACGAGGTGGGCGGGAGTTTCCAAAAACCGGCTCAACCATTCCGATGCGAGGTTACCTTGATCGACAGCTGTGCAAGTGTCTTTCCATACCGTGACCCGGCGCTGGCATCGCCCTCCGGCGTCATCGAAGCCAGAGGACTCCGGCACCAAAAGAGGTGGCATTCCCGGACCTTCCAGTTGCAGCCCGCGACCTTCGCGGTTGTCACCAACTACAGTGGCTTTGATCAACGCCATTTTGGCAATTTCCCGTTGCGTGATGAACTGGCCGTCTTTGTCTACCACCAGCCAGCCTCGGTCATCCTTGATACCACGCTCGACGATCTCGGCAACGCTTATATCGATTCCGGCGCAAGACTTCACCGGATAGTAATGCAATGAGCTGACGGTCAGTTGGCGCTCAGTCATCGAATTCCTGCTCCAATGAGTCTTTCTCTGTCGTAAAAATAGCTTCGCTTTCCTTTAGAATTCTCTTGTCGACGTGTGTACTCTTTGCTGCGGCAAGCTTTCTGCGTGTCTCGACGGACGGATTCTCGAGCAGCCGCGCATTACTAAGACGACTGTGATTACGAGCCTCGATGCGCTGGTTCAAGAGCGTTATCACACCCAGACGCAGAAGTGGGACGCCGACGAATAACGTAGCGTATATGACGAGCGCGTAAATCATGGGAGCTAAACCGACAAGCCCACTACCGGCGCGAGCAAAGACTCCGAGCTGACCGAGTAAGAACCAGCTGCCGATGAGGTTAAATCCTGCCAGTACATACACCCATATTAGCTGTCCTGACGGCACATTGGAAAATTTCCAGGTCCACTCGCTCAGATAAGTCGGAAGCGACGAGAGCTTGCTGTCCTGGGCAGTGACCTGCATCGAGGGGAAGAGATAAATGATGTCACCACTTTCCGTGACTTCAGGTCGTCCGTCGAATCTAACCAGAACAGGAAGCACACCATCCTCGTTGTTGGGTAAACTGCCTGTATACGGAGCCAGCTGTTCGGCCGTGACGACACCTCGATTACGCCGAATCACCTCAGCGATCATCACCCATTTTCTCTCTTCGAGATTGAGGTTCGGGTTGCCGTCACCAAAAAGAAATGAGAAACAGTTGAAGAAAAAGTTGCTCTTCTTCGTGGTCCTGATCGTGGGTCGATCGTAGCGATAACCAACCGGATCGTATCGCGGATAGCCGAAGAGAATATCGCGCAGAATCAGATAATCAAAAAGCGAGAGGTGCGGGAAGTAGCCGCCGCCGCGAAAACCACCACCATCGTACCCGTCATCGTCATCGCGCCCGCTTTGTGAGTAATACAGGATTACAAGCAAGAGAAGCGCGAGAATGATGACCGTACTCAGGATCAGCATAATCCCGAATGAGATGCGTAGAACGAAGAATCCTACGGAAAACACCTTCGACCAGATGCGCTCCAAAACCCGCCTGATGCCCTGAGCCAGATAATGCGATTGAAAACCCGGCGAAAAGCTATAGGCGATGTCACCCTGTTGACTCACCTCCATGTGACCCTGCGTCTCAGAGGCAATCTCGTTCAATGTCGTGGTCACAGGAAGCAACGCCAGACCAGTTTTGGTGGCCACATCGGCAGGGGTAACTCGGCGACCTAGGGAATCGATCGCTTTAAGCACTATCTGCTTTTCTTTTGTTTGGATTGGTGCCATATGCCTGACAGGTATGTTTAGTGTCCACCAAGAGCGGCAGCTGCTGTAATCATAGCGATTATTGCACACATGAGTGACTCACCTGCAACCGCTCCCGACGCAACCGGGATGATGTAGAGGTCGCCTGTCCTGCGTGAAACGCGGTTCCAGATCATCGCGATCAACGCTCCTACAAAGAATGCTAGCGAGTTTGCAAACGGAACGACCCAGGAAAGGCCCAGACCCATTGAAGATGGAAGATATTTCTTAACCTTGGGAGGAGCGTAGAGTTCGAGAACCGATAACAGAATTCCGACAGTCGCGCCTATAAGAAGTCCGGTGCGCGCCGTTGGCGGGAGGTAGTCGATGCCTTTAACAAGCGCTTCGGCCACAGCTTTCCACATGTTGGCGGCAGGCGGGTTAAATTTCTCGAGAGCCTCTTTGGTCGGCACCATCAGATACCAGGCGGGCACTATTGCAAGGGTGCCAAAGAATACACCGAGGAACTGGGCAATAAACTGTTTTCTCGCATTGGCACCAAGCAGATAACCGCTCTTAAGATCGGTGAGCAGGTCGGCGGAACTGCTGGCGATGTTTGCCGTAACACTAGCTGCCATCAGATTCGTGGTGATATTAGATGGAGCCAAAATTGCGTAGGTGAGCTGCGTGATCTTGCCCATCGGACCGATCGGGGTGATGTCGGTCTCTCCGGTGGCTCGGCAGGCAACCAGAGATAGGAAGAAGCTCATCACAATAGATAATATGCCAAGCGGAATCGATATCGAAAAGGCGAGGAACTGGAGCGCTACCATCAAAATCGCAAGCGGCGCGATTCCCCAGAGAAGCCAGTGACCAGGAACTTCGATTCGAGCAAGCGGATCCTCTCCTCCTCCTTTGGACGCCATGCTGGCCGACGAGAATGCTTTGACAATAGTCTTCCACTGCAAGGCAAAAGAGGTGAGGCCAGAAGCTACCAATAGGGCGGTTCCCGGCCAAAGTGCCCAGGCCCTTATCAGCTTGGCTGGCTCAGGAATCTCTTTCAGGTTGACCATTTGCGGACCAAAGTACAGGTACAGCAAGCATGCTCCGATAAGCATCGAAAGTGAGACGCGCATTCCCACAATCATGCCGGCGCCGACCAGTAAGGCGCTGGGCTCGAATCCAAACGCAGGCATTTTACCGACGTCGACGCCGGCAATTTTGACGCTAAAGGGTATCAGTTCTGGCAGTTTGAGCTTCATAGCCATCTGCCAGGCGAACTCACCCTTACCGAGGAACCCTGTGACGGCGCCGAATACAAGGGCGCCAACGAGCGAATACGCCTGTGTAATCGCCTCTTTGCTCTGCCCGTACAGACTCTTCAACGTCTCCGCAGCCGCGACGCCGCTCGGGAATGTCAGTCGCTCCCTGTTGATCATCTGCCTCTTCATCGGAACGGCAAGAAATACACCAAGTGCGGCCGATACCAGGGTCCAGGGCAACACCACCTGCCAGCCAAGATGCTGACCGGTGATCAGAAGAAGCGCACCAAATGCGGTACCAATAGTAGCACCGGTTGAGTATCCGGCGGCGGATGCTGCCGACTGCATACAGTTGTTTTCCAAGATGCTCATCGGTGTCAGTACTGGAATGATCATACGAAGAGTTCGCCAGATCACATAGGAGAGAACGCAAGCGGTGATCGCGACACCGAACGACCAGCCCACTTTGAGCGTGGTGTACAGATTCGAGATAGACATTAGAGCGCCAAGAATGCCACCCATCAGAACCGCGCGCAATGTGAGCTGGGGAACATGGTCGCCCTGGTAGACATGCTTCAACCAAGAGAGCTGCCGTTTTTCGAACTCCTCGTCGGTAGGCAAGCCTGGCGGTCCGTGCAAGTCAAACTCCGGTTCTTCGCCTCTTACCTCGACATGCGCATTGATATGCGAGTTTTGATCGAGGGAAGGATTATCGCCTCCTGCACCGTTTTCGTTTACTTCTTTGTCAGTCATTTTCCTATGTTTTTAACATGCAGAAGCTATCCGTCTCAAACCCACGTAAAGCCGCGGCGCTTGCCACGCGAGATATAGCAAGTTGAAAGGCAGCGGTTCGGAAACAACAATTGCTCGACTTGGCGATGGAGCGCAATTCACGGTAAGCGTCCAGCATCGCTGCCTTCAACTCAGCATTAACTCTGTCCAGCCGCCAGCGGAACTGTTGAATGTTTTGCACCCACTCGAAATAGCTGACCACCACACCACCGGCGTTGACAAAGATATCGGGAAGCAAGATCTTGCCCGCCTTGATGAAGTATTCATCAGCTTCCGGAGTGGTCGGACCGTTGGCGGCTTCAATAATGTATTTGGCTTTGATATCTTTGGCGTTGTCGCCGGTAAGAACTCCGCCGAGAGCTGCCGGGATCAAAACATCGCAATCTACAGCCAGAAGGAGATCTCGCTGGAGCGCCTCAGCACCGCCGAAGCCAACGACAGTTCCGGAGGCCTGTGTGTGCAGAATTAACTTTGGTATGTCGAGACCGTTTCGGTTGACGATGGCGCCTCCGGCATCGGAGACGGCCACTACCTTGCCGCCGGCATCGTGAATAAAACGCGCCACGAAGGAGCCAACATTGCCAAAACCCTGGATTGCGAAGGTGAGCTCCGACAGGTTGTTCTTCTCATCCTGCATAAGCGCTTCGATGGCGTAGAACACGCCCTGCCCGGTGGCGGCCTCTCTGCCTTCCGAACCGCCCAGCTCAAGCGGCTTACCTGTCACCACCGCCGGTGTCCAACCGTGATATTTGGAGTATTGATCGACGATCCAGGCCATCGTCTGCGAGTTGGTGCCCATATCG
>CAZISK010000650.1:0-5219 GCA_964541355.1 uncultured Candidatus Obscuribacterales bacterium | reverse complement strand
GCTTCGATATCACTCACACGTGCGTAACTCAACTGGAAGAGGATCGGACTCGAAAACCGCCTGTTGACTCCTCCGCACGTACTGCAAAGAATCGGAAAGGATGCCGTTTAGATATGCGTGTAGAAGACCGTCTCAAGTCAGCGCCCGGGCAGAATGAAAGGTGTAAGTGGATGATCGCTGAAGACAGGATTTGGCAGTACGCAGTCGCAATCGGGAACCAGCAGAAGGTCACCGAAATCGCGCCCCAGGATCGGCAGCTCGTGCCCGCCATCATTGAGGTTCTCGAGGAGCGAGGACTGTTCAAGTGCCTCCGAGCAGACGACGGTGTGGCCGCAGCGATGCGCGCGTTTGCCGCCACGGATCCGGTCCTGACCAACCCCCTCGGACAGACGCGCAAGGCCGGAATCGCCTTCGCCGCGAACTGTCCCGACACGCCCCAAGGCTGCTTTGACACCATCGCACAGGTGGATGCCAAGGTGCCCTACGAACTGGTTTTCCTGGTCGAGGCGACGCGAGTCCCTGACCAACTAGTCCAACTCTTCACTTCCAGCGCCAACCGAGGTCGGCTGGTGATTCTGAAGTGAAGTTGGCGAGCGGCTGAGAAGCCCAGCCAATTGGCGAGCGAGTGAGACGCTTAGCCGATTGGCGGGCGAAGAGCTCGACTTGGTTTCTGTTTCCACAACCCTGAGGAGTAGCCACACATGGCACGCCGACGACGCAATGACGACGATGAGTTCGACGATGTCCCGCACGAGTGCCTCAACCGCAACGGCGCGCGGCCGGGCGAAGAAGACTTCGACGACGACCTCGACGACCTCGACGACCTCGACGACCTCGACGACCTCGACGACCTCGATGACCTCGATGACGACGGCTTCGACGGGGACTTCAGTCTCCTCCACCCGGATGAGACGGAGCAGGAGTTCCAAGAGCACGAGGACTACGACGACTACGACGCCTAGCGGGGACCGTTAACCGCTGACTGCCGATAGGCAGATGCAGAGCGTCACAGAGCCCGATGGGCAATGTGGCGCTTTGCATTTTTTCAATAATTCTTGACCTGTTAAATGGGATAGTAGATACGCGACGCCCGGACGCATGGAGAGAGTTGGCTCCTGCAGCCGTTTTTCGAGGCGGGTTCGTGTGGTACTGTTTTTCGAACATCCCCACGAACCAGGTTTGAGCTGGAAACCGGCATCAAGGCTCAATCTTGTATCCCAGACCGCGAATATTCTTGATGATACTCGGGGTGCCAGGAATATCCAGCTTGTCGCGCAATTTGCAGATGTAAGTGCGGATGGTTTCAGGTGATGTATCAGCCTCGGAGTTCCAGACATGGTCTAGCAGTCTTTCTGCCGAATAGACCTGCTTTGGGTTCCTCATCAAGAACTCGAGCAGTGCAATCTCTTTTGCAGTCATCTCCACCGGCGTACCGTTGCTGTAGACATTCCCGCTTCCGGGCTCGAGGGTGACGTGACGAATCGACAGCTCATTTACATAAGTGCCGCGCTGAGACCTTCTGAGCAGACTGTGCAATCTCGCCACCAGCTCTTCGATTTCGAATGGCTTCGTCAGATAATCGTCTGCACCAGCATAAAGCCCCACCTTTTTATCACCAAGTGTATCGTGGGCAGTGAGCATGAGAATCGGCACCAGTCCGCCTGCTGCCCTGTAATTGCTAAGGATGTCAATGCCGGTCATGCCCGGCAGATTCCAGTCGAGAATCGCTATGTCGAATTCGTAGTGATTGAGTCGATCGTCAGCTTCGATTCCGTCATTAACTGCTTCGACCGTGAAGAGTTCCTTCTCGAGCCAGTTTTGAAGCATAAAGGCCAGTTCTTGGTCGTCTTCGGCAAGCAAGACCTTCGCCATAAAATCACTTCTCAACATATCGTCAACAATGAGGGAATTATACTAAAGCAAGCCGACTTTGACTCTGACAAATTAGACTGTGATTGCACAAAACAATCGACGAGAAGGACGACAACGAATACTGGTAGCAGCGCTAGTGGCGTGTGCAGCCTTGTTTGCAAAGAATGATGCCATGGCTAAGGGCGCTGATCCAGCGCGCCTCTTGGTACCGCAACATAGCTCCAGCGACGTTGCGCTTGAGGGTGAGCGTTTACTCAGCGCCGTCCTCTTCACAAAGAGATTGGAGGTTCGCGTCCCATTCGCTGTTTGCGAACAAACCTGGCAGGATGTTCTCACTCAAGCGCGTCTCTCATTGCCTCGGACCAACAAGGACTACAGGCAGATCCTGGACGAGAGAAGCGCATTCTTGGTCCGCAACGGAAGACTGAAGTTGGCACTGGATCTGTTTAGGGAAGACATGCAGGCGCTCCGTGAAGAATTGGCTACCGGCGAATGTGACAAGTGGGTCAAGCGTGACATAGGTAGGATCTCATCTATTTTGCGAAGTTGTGATAACAAGCCTGCCAACCTGGCGATGAAGGAAGAAGTACTTGCCGAAGTGGATGCGGTAGATCGCAGCGCGGGTGCCGGACTTCACAAACAGATAGGCGAGTTCTACCTTAAGCGACGAAAGTTCGATAAAGCGGAAATGCATTTCCAGAGGGCTGTCGCCGGTATGGGCGGCTCGCCTTCGAGCCAGGAGGACAAAGCGTCGGTTCAAATGTCGTTGGTCGAGTCGGTTTACATGCAGGGGCAATTCAAGCGCGCAAGCGAGCTCTGCGCACAGGTTCATCAGACCATCGAGAAATGCCAAGATCCGAAGCAGCGCTCCAAACAACTGGTACGATTGGCTACACTCGAGATTAATGTCAACAACATTCCGAAGGCGAGGTTGATCAGTCAGGAAGCTCTTACTTGTCTGGATAAATCATCTGCAGGTGAGCCGGAGCTGTTTTCAGCTCTGTTCAGCGTGGCACAAACGCTCGAGAAGTCTGGTGATACCCAGAATGCAATTCGGGCGTATAAGCGCAGTATTGAAGTGATGGGAAACAACGCGAGTAACATGTACTCTGCCATTTCTGTTCTCAACCTGCTATCCCGGCTGCAGCGAAATTCCGGGGATTTACCGGGGGCAAAGGCGTCCATAGCACGTAGTTTCGAGATAGCCGAGAAGCTTGGTGGCGCAGGGCGCATTGTGCAGCAGTGTCTTGCTGGCGAACTTTGTTGTCTTGGTCCGCTCGATCGTCACATCGCGGATACTGTGCAGTCTGAGCTGCTGACCATAGCGAGGAAACAGCCAGACAAAAACGATCGCTTTTCGGGCTTCTGTACTGCCGCCACTTTTCGAATACACATAGGAGATCTCGCGGGCGCGGAATTGGTTCTCTCTGAAGCGCGCACCTTGATCGGAACACAGGCCGAGAGTAGCTCGAATGCATATGACGGCGTTATTTTCATGCGATCGGGGCAGGTTGCTACAGCTTCTGGGAGAACGGCTGAGGCTCACACATATCTCGCGACAGCTGAAAAAATCTTCTTGAGGAACAGAGCTAAAATGCTATCAAACATCGCGCAGAACTGCCGGTCAATGGGAACTTGCTACTGGCTTGAAGGCGATGAAGTGAAGAGTATGGAGTTGCGCAAGCGAGCCTACGACCTGTATCGTGAGGCCAACAGCGATGCGCGCACTCAGCTCTGGGCCTCACTCTATTGGTACTTCACTTACTACTGTCTCCCGCCACAAGTTATACGCTCGCCGGTCAAGATGGCGCACATGGCATTGCAGGCAGTGAAGGACACGAGTGGCGCTAAAGACAGCATTCAAATCGCAATAATCTGTTTGTCACTTTCTGATCTGTTAACCAACGCGGGATATGCCACAGAGGCTAAACCGTTTTTGGATGAGGCTATCTCGATCAGAAAGAAGCGATTTGCCAAGAGAGTCGATTAGATGCTGGTCTATCACAAAAGCTTACTCCTTGTCATAGTGCCGTTCATTACTCAGCTGCTATTCATGGCCGCTCTATTTTGGGCGCTCAGAGACGGCGAAGCCATGATAGACGAGCCGCTTCAACGAACGCGCGTGGCTCATGCGACAAGAATGCTGGTTTCGAGAGCTCATAAAGACTTCGCGAAAAACTGCGAGACCTTTGTCGGCGATGAACGTTCATCAATGCCTCCTAAGCAGGGCGAGACGCAGATCTTGCTTGACGATGTGCGCGGCATTCTTGGTCGAGAAAATGAAAGAGAAATGCAGAGTCTGGACCGCGAATGGCAGTTGACGGAGTCATTCGGACGCGCGGTAGCAGATTTTCTCACGCGGGAAAATCTATCCAAAAAAGAGAAGCGCGGATTGTTTTGCCTTGCGGAGCTGCGGCTCAACGCTTTAGCCAAGGCCTGCCATTCGGTCAACCAGGTGATGGAAAATAGAGTGTTGCTGCACGGCGGATTATCGGTGAAAAACCGATTCGACAGAGTCATTCTGCCTGGCATCTCACTCTGTGTGCTTGTAGCGCTGGTGCTCGCAGTTTTCTTGAACAACGATCTGGGGCGTAGCATAAAACGACTATGTGATAACTGCCGGCGCATTGGTGATGGCGAAGAGCTTTTGCCGCCGATGAACGGACAAGACGAGCTGGCTGAATTGGACCGAACTTTGCATCAGACTGCCATAGCACTGAGAGGTTCTTTGGCTCGAGAACAAGCTGTTTTAGACAACGCCACAAACGCGATTTTGACGGTTGACACCAACTTTCAGATTGTATCTTCAAACCCAGCCTGGCAGACGCAGTTCGGGGCGGTCTCCGCTCGTGCCGGTAACGACCTGCTTGCGCTGCTCGAAAAAGAAAAAGTCGAGATCTTCAGGCAATCGCTTGAATCATTACCTCTCAAGGACAATCAGAGCACGACGCTCGAGATGCCGCTTACGGACTCTGACTCCAGGCGTATTGAATTGCTCTGGTCGTTGAGCTGGGATAGAAAACGAAATCTGTACTACTGTGTAGCCCATGATATCACGGAGCAGAAGGAGGTTGAGGCCCGACGACAAGAGTTCGTGGCCATGCTGACTCACGATCTCAGATCGCCACTTACCTCCGTAGGAGTGGCTATAGAGCTTTGTCTTTCGTCCGAGAAAAGTCTCGCGCCGGAACTCGCGAATTCACTCAAGAGTGAAAAAGACAGCGTACGAAGTGTAGTGACGAAGATCAACTCGTTGCTTGATCTGGAGAGGCTGGAGAGCGGCCACATAGACCTAGATTGTGTCGCGATAGACGTCAACTTTCTGTTTGATGAATTGATCCAGAAAA
>CAZISK010000649.1:0-5221 GCA_964541355.1 uncultured Candidatus Obscuribacterales bacterium | reverse complement strand
GCCGGGCACGTAGATGTCGTGCCCGTCGAAATTGTCGCCATCGCCGCGGTGAATCGAGAGCCTGGAGCCTGTCATACGCTGGTGCGTCTTCATCAGGCCGATTGGCAGCTTCACCGATACGACACGACGAGCAATTTCGCGAACGACTCCCATGACCTCGGGGTCGATCTTCATTGCGCGTTCTCCTGAAAGTGACTTAGGTTGAACGCTCTTGCGAGCGTTGTTCGGATGAGCACGAGAGAAAAGAGCTACCAGTCAAAACTGCGCTTGGCAGATACTCCGCCTGGTAAACCTCCTATACTCCTGTGTTTCCGACGAGATTAAGCCGCCTTCGGGACGTAGAACGAGTCCTTGTCCTTGAAGTCGGTCTTGTCGAGGATCTTCTTCACTGCGAGCTCCGGGGTCTTCCCCTCGGCCCGGGCTTCGAACGTCAGCGCGATGCGGTGACGCATGCAGGCGGGAGCGACCTCCTTGATGTCTTCGGGCAACACGTAGGTGCGACCCTTGATGGCGGCCATGACGCGCGCCAGCCCGCGAATCGCCAGCTGACCACGGACGGAGCCGCCACAGTCGATCAGCATCTCGAACTCACCGTCCTTCTTGACGATCACGCCGTGCTCCGGACACTCCGGACGGGTGGCGCGAACGAGAGCGACGATGTAGTCGATGGCGGCGTCGGAGACGAAGACATTCTGCTTGATGCCTTCGCGAATCCGAACGATCTCCTCGAGGTCGATCACCGCTTCGATGACGGACTGCGGGTCGCGCTTGTCGAGGGCCGGGTTCTTGAGGATGGCCTTTTCCTCGTCAGCCGTGGCGTAAGGCACCAGCAGCTTCGCGGCGAAGCGGTCGATGGCCGCCTCCGGGAGCGGAAAGACGCCTTCCTGCTCGATCGGGTTCTGCGTCGCCATCACGAAGAACGGATCGGGCAGCAGGATCTCGCGGCCGCTGATGTAGACCACGCGCTCCTGCATCGCCGACAGAACGGCGGAAAGCGTCTTGCCGGGGGCGCGGTTGATCTCGTCGACCAGAACGAAGTTCTTGCCGCAGAGCGGGCCGCGCTGGATCACGAAGCGCCCCTTCAGGGGGTTGAAGACGCGGACGCCGACGAGGTCCATCGGCTTGACGTCGGCGGTCATCTGGATGCGCGCCTTGCGTGAGTTGCGAATGGCGCGTTGGAAGACTTCGACGAAGAGCGACTTCGCCGTACCGGGGTTGCCTTCGAGCAGCACGTGCTGATCCGCGAGCAGGGCGGCGATTGACATCCGCTTGATCTCGGCATACCCGATGACCACCTTGTCCATCTGGGTCGAGAGTCGCGAGTAGGCATCGAGAACTTCAGTAGCGATCATGTTCTGATCTCCTTGTTGAAGAAATTGGCAGGCGAAAGCAGCTGCCGTTGGTCGAACAATGGGCTTCACAGAAGAGAATGGTGGATTCTCCATACAAACATCGGCCCGACGATCAAAATCGTCACGACAGAACGCTGAGCGAGCAGCCACCAGCAAGTATTTGCGCACAGCCTCCATGTACACCATGGGGGCGTTTCGGTGATTTACCTGAAAATGCGCAGATGCTTGTCTTTGCTCGTTTGGTCCTTAGCTGTTCTATCGAAATTGGCGTACGCCTGACGTTAGCGTGGACCTCCGATATTTACAACCTGGCCAAGACAGATGATATTGCACTAACAAAGCCGCAACCTTCCGCGGAATCACGAATAAACGAAACCCTCATGACAACCAGCCGTTCCCCCTAGTCAAGATGATCGAAAATTAGACAGCTTCGGGTATCCATATCAGCGTTCAACATGAACTAGTGTTGTCATATGATATTGGAAACCCTGCTTGTCAAGCGGCTCTCAAAGCACTCATTCCCGCGTATCGGACACCAGGACCGGTGCCCTTCAAATCATTGACGGCTCTGGATTTTAGATACTTACCAAGAAGCTTCAAGTACCCAGTTCCGTGTATCAGGGCACCAGGATTGGAGTCCAAGAAATCATGGATGCTTCGGATTTGCCGCCTGCTAACTAGCATTTAGTGTATTTGCAACCACAGACAGGCACCACATTTGGTGCCATTCAAAACATCAGCGCATCGCGGTCTTTGCTGCCATTCAAACCATCAGTGCCCTTTACCGAGATTGATTCTTGAAAAACTCCCAGACAATCTCGCCTGTGTTTATATCCTGACAGCAGCTGCTCTGCCGCCGTCCAGCCAGGAACAGACAGCCCGGCCAGGTATGACCGCCGCCCTCGATTGTATAGAGAACGACGTCGTTGCCGCGAGTACCCCAACTGTCTCGCTTGACGCGCATGCCGTCACGAGGGTCCAGATCCGGCATGTATGAGGATTGAGCATTGCCCTGACAGCGATTGTGCGCGGTCCAGAAGCTAATCACTTCAGGAACGCTGTACCAGCCGCCCAGCTGTACCAGAGCCATAAGCCCGGGATCGATCTGCGAGAATCCAACCTTGGACGCATATTTTCCTAGATTCTTAGCCCTGCCGTCACCCCAGTTAATAAGCGGGTCTTCAGTGCCGATGAAGAACGCGATCGGTATAGCACGCTCGGCGGTGCTGCGCTTAAGCGCCCCTTCCATAGCCGTAGAAGCCACCACAGCCACCGCAGCAATCTTGTCTGGCATTGCGCAAGCAAGAAGCTGAGCGAAGTAACCGCCATTGCTCAGTCCGACGGCATACACGCGATGCTGATCTACACTGACTGTCTGAGACAGTCTTGCAAGAACGGCGTTGACATAACCGACGTCATCGGCTCGCCGATTCTTCATGCCGTCTTCCCATTCACCGTGACAGCTTTCGCCGTAAACGACGATAAAATCGTTGCGATTGGCGATGCCGCTCAATCCGGTTACAGCAATCATTGATTCGCCGGACATGCCCATTCCGGAAAAGACCAGCACCACAGGCGTCGGACGTGAACGATTGAGGTTGGTAGGCAGATGAACGGTAAACTGGCGCTGGATGCTGCCGACTTGGACAGAATCGACATAGTTGCCCGTGTTCTGGCGCGGCGTGCTATTGCTGCGTTGCCCGTCCAGGCGGCTCCACGCTTGCGATGGCTGGCGCGAACCGCTGTGCATTGCGTTCAACTGACGCCAGTTGGCGGGAGCCTGGCGTGCGGCTGGCTGGGTTCCGGTAACGGCTGCCGCTCCGCGTCCCCCCATGCCGCCCGTCCTGCGGTAGTAACTGCCGCTGCCGTACTGCCCTGTCTGTTGCTGTTGTTGTGGTGCTACTTCAACCGCTTGCCTGCTGCCCGGCTGGAAGACATACTTAGTTTGGGCAAGCGCCGACTGCCCCACTAGTAGTACCGCCGACAGTATCATCCCAATCAGCGGGCGCCTCATTATCCGATCATTTTCCACCGGCGTATTTTTTCAGAATTTCCCTGGCCTGGTCGCTATCGAGCATACTCGGATCAAAATTAGCTGGAATTTTCTTCTTGAGCGAGTCTGGAATCTCGCCTCCGAACCACTTGTTCTTGATTTTGTCTATTAAAGCGTCAGTATTGCCGCCGCCGCTTCCGGAAAACTGCCCGCCGCCGGACATTGAAGAAGGCGGTGGAGAGGAGGCCGAAATCGGCGGGGCTGGGCGCTGAACCTTAAGCTGCTGGCTGCGCTTGAGCTGTTCGTCCAAACCAGTGACTATTGAATCCAGTCGCGTCTTGATCGTCTTCTCATCGGCGCCGGACTTGACCTGCTCGTCAAGCGCTTTGAACGCATTGAGATAGGCAGCAATTCCGAATCCGAAACCCTTTGCAGTCATGATTGTTTCGAGCAGCTTTTTGCGTTGCTCTTCAAGCGGGCCGGGACTGACTTGCACAGCGTCGTCCGCCGGTGTAGCGATGGCTGGTTGAGGCGCCTCAACGCTCTGCGCCGGAGGTGTAGCCTGAATATCTGGCGACAGACCCTGGCTCATTGCCGGGAGCGCGTATAGCGCTAAAGCGCAAGAAATAATGGCAGCTGTGCGTGCGGTAAAGTCATTAGACATAGAAACACCTCCAGATTCAGTATTCCCTGTTTGCTTGGCATGTTCTCCGAAATCAAAAATATTTCAGGAGTCTATCGTCGAGCCGATTAGACTGACTCTTGAGGCGAATTGCGACCTCGTCAAGCTCCGCAGTAAGACTTTGGCTCGAAGGCGCAAGGCATGCTCCGGCTGTCAGGTTAGTTCGACACAACGCGTGCCCGTATCCGCGCAAGTCTCAACTCGTCAAAGCGATCGCGTGGAGCCGGTCATGCGCTCATATTGCTTCAAATCTTTGCCGGCAAGGTCGAACCGCCCCGTCCTTTCGTAAGCCCTGGAGCGGTGCAAATAGGCGTTGACTGTCTCCGGATCGAGTTCGATGGCCTTCGAGAAATCTTCAATTGCTTTAGGATATCGTCCCATGTCAGCGTTGGCAATGCCACGCATGAAATAGCCGTCGCTGCGCGATGAATCCATGTTGATCAAAATGGTCAGGTCGGCAATCGCTCTTCCCGTCTTACCGGTCTGGAAGTACGCCTGTGCTCGCAAGTAGTACGCCTCCGAAATCTCGGGCTCTAGATCGATGGCTCGATTCAAATCGGCAAGCGCATCCTCGAAGCGCCCAAGCGCGAGAAAGGAGGTACCCCGACCGATAAAACCGACAACAAATGCGGGTTCCAGCTCGATAGCTGCGTTGTACTTCTCGACAGCCGCTTCATGATTGCCTTCACTAACGAACTCCACAGCCTCGTTGAAGTAGCTATCGACGTTAGCGGTGGAAAGGGCGTTGGCATCCTGAGTTGTGAGCGGACGGTTTTCACTCTTGCTGAGCCGCCCCTGAAGATCGCGAATGGCATTGAGCCAGGAGTCGGCTGCGTCAGTTCCGTCCCACAGATCGCGAAGCTCAGAACCGGTCATTATCCGTGCCACTACAAGAATCGCTTTCATGGACAATGCATCCGGCGCCCTATATCTCTGAGACTTTATCCAGAGCGCAGCCTCTTGAGGGAATTTGTCAGACGGAAAACCTCTGGAGGCGGCCACAAGTTCGCAAGCGGCAACAGCGCGCTCCGCTTCCTGGGCGTCTACGAACTTCTCGGCCCGATCGACCACTTCAATAGCCTGGCGTATCGGATCGCCTGTTTTCGACGCTGCCAGCTCCTGAAGCCAATCCTGCGCCCCGTCGTTACCAAAACTGGATGTATCCCATTCCATGTCTCTACTCAAAATTGGAAT
>CAZISK010000648.1:0-5221 GCA_964541355.1 uncultured Candidatus Obscuribacterales bacterium | reverse complement strand
AGAAGGTAGCCAACGAAATTCAAATCGCGTTAGGAAATAAGCAAGTTACCGATGTCTTCCTGCACAACTTGGTGGCATACGTCGAATTCATTCCGGCGATGATGACACCATTTTTGCTCGTCGCAGCGCTGATATCAATAGCAGTCGCCAGTCGCGAACGACATCGCAATTTGACGCTGCTCAGCCTGTCCGCACTTTCAGCAATCATCCTGCTAAGCACGCTTACCTGGCAATACGCACTTCCCCGATACTTCATCGCGGCACTGATCGTTCCCGCTGCCTACACCGGAGCGTTCTTGTCGTCACTGTGGCGCAGTCGGCAGTGGCTGGAGAAATTTATTGTTGCAGTTGTATTTATGCTGGGCACCGCAGGCTATCTTGCGATCAACCTTTATCCCTATCCAGTAAATACAGCGCCACTAGGAATGGTGCGCTACCTTTCGCTTCGACCAGCGACGACGATATCCGAGGAACGATTCGAGCACCCATATCCAGATAAGGACTGGGGCGTTCACTGGGCCATGGACGAGATTGTTGCACGAGACGGTGACGCCCCTGTCTGGCTCAATGTCCTGCCGAGCACACAGCAGTTGAACGTGCATGTTTTCGAATACTATGCACACCAGGGACAATACCATTTGAAACCAACGACTTCGCGCTCTTGGTCGGCGGCTGGTGACTCCGCCAAATTTGACGAGAAAGAAGCTATGCACTACCAATGGTATCTTCTCAAGACCGGCGAACAAGGCTTCAAGTTTCAAGACCCGGCGAGTAAACGCAACTTCGACACCTTGGTCGAGTTCATCCGCAATGGCGGCAAGTATCAGAATGTCGGAGAAAAACAGCTTCCGGATGGAAGCACTATCACTCTCTACAGATGCAGGTAGTACCAGATGCGGTACAACTCGCATCCCTCGAACCGCGGCTATTTCGCACAGTGGTTCTGTCTTCAAAGGCGTAACATTGCAGCCCGTGGACAATTATACCGATCAAGGTCTATTATTAACGGTCGGTCCATCCCGTCTTGGCGGCTCGATAGAATGTCTGCTCGAGTCTAATCCAACAGATCTTAGCTGGATCCCTGATGCGATCGATCTGACTTCCGATGCGCTGGTCGATTTTGGTCTCATCCCGTGGTCTGAAACGGCATTGAGACTTTTCTAACACACCGATTTTGGCAGCAGGCAGGAATCAAGAACTATTCCACCTGATCGACCAACCAATCATATGTCGCCGCGGTTTGGCCGGAGTAAAAAACGACACCGTCGGCACTGTATAGCATCCCATTGGGCCCCGGGGTTGCACGGCACGACAGAGCTTCGATGCCGCATTCAGCAAGCGTCAAAACCTCACCTGACTCACTGATACCATTCTGATTTGAATCGCTCCAGACCTTCAGACCTTCCATTTCTTTGCCTCGAACAAAGCCATCATTGTCTGCATCTAATGCAGACAGCGCTTCGTATCCATCTCTCCAGAAAATCCAAAACGTGGAGCAGCCAAATAGTTTTAGACCAGAATCAATCCTTCCGCTGCCGTCGCCGTCGAACACCAGCCAACCGGCAGAGTTAGTCGGCCATGACCCATAAGCTCGCGGACCGTTGCCATCCAGATCAAATACAACCCGCTTGCGACACATGAGATCCCCGACGCTCACACCAGACTTAAGCGGCACCACAATAGGTGTCACCATTCGGAATCCCTTGCTCAGCTGCGCTCTCTTTGCTGCAAGGTCTGCAAGCTCTAAAGAATCTTTCACAGGGTCAAGTATTTTTTGCATATAGCCGGCTGTTTCATCTGCTATCGATGCACCATCAAAACCGGAAGACTCATTTTTTTCTTTTTCGTAAGCAGATTTGAATACCGCCCTATAAATAGGCAGCGCCTTCGTCTTGTCGCCCGATTGCTCAAGACACCAGGCCAAGCCCAGCTTTGCCGCATCCAACTTAGGATCAAGCGTGCATGCGGTCTTCAGATGTTTGACCGCTTCATCCAGGTGTTTTCTCGCCGACGCTAATTTGCTCTGATCTTTGCTGGGTTGTACATAAAACTGTTGATACTCCGAGAAAGAATAGCCATACCATGGCTCGAGGCGTGAACCACCTTCATCGTCGGTCGATAAATCATTTTTCCTAGTAGGGGCCTGCTCGGTTCTTCTTGCATAAGCCATCGAATGCAACCTACCGATGTGAAACTCCAGCCGCGCCTTATCAGTCGGGCTCCCCGCCGAAGTCAGCCTCGATTGAAGATTGTTCAGTATTCTCGAAATCGGCACGTTGACGACCTCGACATAGGCGTGCTTTGCCACGGCAGGATTCATCAATGAGCCAATTAATAGCACGCTGACTACAATCGTAGACTTTTTCATAACGTACACCGCAAATAGAGACAGTACAAAATTATAACTGCGCATAGTGATTTAAGCATTTTTGACAATCCAGCAAATTTGACATTCAGATTGACGAACGGAGAGCCGGCAACGCGGGGCAATTGTGTGTCATAGTCGTGCGCTGAAGGTGGTTTTCCGCCCAAGATTCGCCTGATCTTGCAAAAAATTGCCTCTGCAACAATTGGTCAACACTACACGCAGATAATTATTTCACGCACCGCTCACTTACTACACCCCATTGGAGAGTCGACGACAATCCGTCCGGAACTGTTGTTGGGAGTTTCTTTGCAGGAGTCGAACAATGGAAATTCTTCGAAAATTTGAAGATGCACAACAATGCGCAATCAACTTCTTTAGCCTCTACCCTGATCTTGCTGACTCAAAGTCACCCGCAGGCGACAAACCCGATCAAGCCAGTTCAGTTCATTCGCTGATGGCGTCCATGGCACTGGCTGGCGTAAAGTCAGCCGCATCGAGAGACACATTCGTTAGTGAAACTGATCGCAATCAGTGGACAACTGTTGCAGATGTAGCTCCTGCCTTTGCCAAAATTGACACAAGCGCCACTGCAAGTGTGCGAATAACAGAGGTCCAAAGACTGACTCAGATCCTCGTCGAACAGTCGAAACAAGGAAATAGATATGCTCATAACATGCTTATCGCGATTGTTGCCTACGGTGGCGATCGGCGTTCCACCGATGCAATGGCCAAAGCAAGTGGTGGTAAGCGCTTGCCGATAATCGATTTCAGCCAACTAAGCGCCGCTGAGGTTCAGTCCGCGCAGTTGATTGCGGCTCAACAACTGCATGCGGAGGCTGTTCGTTCCAACGGTGCTATCTCCAGAGCGGATGCGATTGCACTTACCAGTGGTATTGCAAGAGCACAAACACACGGAGATGATCGACTGGTACAGCAGTTACGGCAGACAATAGACCTGGCACTATCCAGCAAGCCCATGACTGTAGATGGAGTTACATGCGAGCCGCGAACCACTATGATCGACGCAATGGCAGTTTTATTGCGTCGCGGTGATCCTGGCTCCGAAGCACTCAACGACTCGTATGCTCGTTTTGCAACTAAAGAGGAATTGCAACGAGACTTCCAGCACATTTCGGCAAGAGCCAAAGACGGCAACGACAATTCGCTTAGCTTGCTACTTGCACTCGCTGACGAAAAAGCAAGCGCTGAATTCGGAAAAATTGCTGCGTCGAAAATTACTGAGATAGCGCAGTCCGGTGAACACGGACGCCACCGAGTCGTGGACGCGCTTCTGAATGCTAGTACGAGTCCGGATCGAGAGAAATCCAATATTGCATTGAGACTCCTTGCAGATTCGGACATCGGCGATACCAGAGCATTGACCCATGCACATCAGCGCATCGAAAAAGGATTGAATTCGTCTTCGAGTCTGGAGAGATTAAACGCTTCACGTCAGCTCCTCGCACTAAGTGGAAGCCTTTCGGCAAATGAGGTCAAGGCTTTAGCGAAGCGTATCACACCGGAGATGCTTCAAGCGCTCCGGGACACACCAGCTCCTGGTCTGGAGGAGCACTGGGAAACATTTCTCGATGGTCTGAAAGATACGATCAAATCAAGGGGCATGAGCAAAGATCAACGAGAGCTTACTCTGCGCGCCGTCCTTTCATTTTTCGGAGCCAGTCGAGAGGCAAGAACCGCTCTCGAAAAGGCAGGAATCAAAATCGGTCCCAATGGTACCTCCATCGAGACCTCCAATGGGGTAGTGGGACTCGCATCCGTCACCTCGAAGGGAGAAAACATAGCTGTTACTAGAGATGGTCGGCCGATTGAACTATTCAAGGTGGAATGGAAGCCAATCGTGCACAACTCGCAACAGTTGAGTCAATACACCGAAACCATCCAACTCAAGTACAGTGGCAGTAAGTTGATCAGCGCTGACGGGTATAGTGCTGGATTTCGCTCTCGAGTACAGGGTGATCTTTCCATAGATGCCACTACCGGTGAACTCAAAACCGGAAAGGGCTCAACGGAGTGGCGCTTTGGATTCAGAAAGTCGGAGGTAATTCAGGGCGATCGCATTACCACTGTCAAGTTCGCTTCGGAAGGTAAAGCCGAGAGCGTCGAAGTTCGTCAATGGGATTCCGCCACGAAGAGAGCAGGCGCTCTAATTACTTCTTTGAAAGGGTCGATCGAGTTCGATGGGAAAACGGGCACCACCACTGTCACTGAAATTAATCCGGTTAGCAACGCCCGAGTTATTACCACGCTGAAGCCTGACGGCACACAAAGAATCGTTGATTACTCAGGGTCCGGTCTCAGAGAGAAACAGACAGAGATAGCTCGCGATGGCGCAGGGAAAGTACAAAGATCAGTTACAACCTATATACATCTTTCCAGCGGAAACAATCGCCCAGCGCAAACTCCACTTGATGTTCGGCTGATAGTGGCTAAGAAAACCGACGAGCTCGGCAGAGTCCTCGAGCGTTCCACATTCAACAGCGCCGTTCAAGTGGAGGCTGGCAGACCAGTTGCAAGAGAGTCGATTAGCTATGAGAACAACGGTAAGGAGTCAAAAGAGAGGCGTACCCTCGAAGACTTGAGTGATCCGGCAAATCCCAAAACACTAGGCGTTATCGAAAAAGCCGAATCCAAAGATGGTACTACGGTAACATCGACATTCACCATCAGTGGTGTCACAGATAAGCAAACAGTCAGATTCAACTCGACGGGTCAACCGGTAGAGTTTTCTAGAGAAGTATCGGCAGGAAATTCGCAAAAACAAACATTCAAATACGACGTCGAAAATGGTCGAGTAATCGGTGTCAGATTAAATGGACAGAAGCTCGAAGGACC
>CAZISK010000647.1:0-5222 GCA_964541355.1 uncultured Candidatus Obscuribacterales bacterium | reverse complement strand
ACGACATGATGCGCGCTCTGCAATTCTGGTCGGTTCGAGAAGACTTTGAGGAATGCGTAGAGCCTGATGGCGAGTCCTTTTGGGACGGCTCACTTCGTGTCGCGATCGAACCGGACATATCGTATGTGGTGCCGAAAGCCGACGAGATCCAATGGATCCACAACGGTACATTGCATATCGTCAATGCCAAAGGACTCATCGAGCGGGGAGCAAAAGAGCTTTCCCAGGACAAATTCTTGCTGATGGATGAGTATTGCTTTAAACTCAAGCTCAATACCGGTGACCTGGAAAAGCTGATTGAAACCTACTCTCGCACCAAACTGCGTAGTGCGGAAGCGCCGGTGATGAACAAAGCAGAACCACTCCAGGCAACCTCAATTTCTGAGCTGGTTGATCACCTGGTCAGGAAAGCGAGGCGAGAGTCGCTAACGGGAGAGGAGTTCAACGCAACCGTCGAAAAAGCGGAGAAGCTCTTCCAATACGATCCGAAGGTATATAAAGGGGTTGTCGCCGGACTGGCAGCACTCGGATACGGCTACATTCTCTTCTTCGTGTGTCTTGCCCTGTACGGCATATTCACATTCGGTCCACAAGTCGCGACCTGGAGCGGATTCAACTTTTGGGCATTAGTACTGCTGATAGTATCACTCTTTTTGGCAATGATCATGTTCAAATCGTTGTTCGTTGAGTTTACTCCACCTTCCGGACTAAAGCTGGAGCCCGCTGATGCACCCGGTTTCTTCAAAATGCTGGAGAATCTAAGATCCAAGCTCGGAGTACAAATCGATGAGGTCTGGCTTAACTTCGATTTCAATGCCTGTGTAATTCAAAATCCAAGGCTAGGCATGCTTGGCTGGCACAAGAATTACCTCGTCGTCGGTCTGCCCTTGCTTCAGAGCATGACTTCGGAGCGCGCCACTTCAATCTTATCCCACGAACTCGGACACCTGTCCGGCAGTCACGGCAAGTTCAGCGCCTGGATCTATGGCTTAATCGAGTCATGGACCACACTATTGGTCGAGGTTTCTAAGCGATCGCAGATTGGTTTCATCACATTTTTTCCTCTTTACTGCTGGTATCTCCCGCGATTCAGAGCCTATGCTCAAGTGTTAAACAGACAACACGAACACGAAGCGGATCAGATGGCTACAATGGTGACGAATCGCATGGCTAACGCAGAAAGCCTGATCGCCGTCCACATTTTGGCAAAGTATTTGGAAAACAAATTCTGGAGAAACATATACGAGTTGAATCTGCGCTCTGAATTGCCACCGGAAGACATATTCGGTGATCTAGCGCGCGAGGTGCAGGCGCTGAACATGACTGAACAAGAGGCTCAAGAATGGTACGTCCAGGCTCTGCTAACCGAGACAGAGCCGCAGGATACACATCCATCTCTGTCGGACAGGCTGCTCGAGATCGGATACCCGGCACGCGATTTGCCACAGCTCAAGCGCACTCGCATGCAATTGCTGTCGATGCTGTCTTTGCAGGACAACGCTGCGCAAGCCTTCCTCGGTCCGAGAGCAGGTAACCTAACAAAACAACTTAGCACCGCATGGCGCGAACTTGCCAGAGAGAATTGGCAACTGGAGTATAAGATTGCCTGCGAGCAAAAGAAACGACTTGCAGAGCTGGAACAAAAGCGCACGGACGGTCAACTCGAGGACGAAGATCAGTTGGTGATTGGTGCGCTCGTAGAGAAATTCAATGGAGCGCGCGCAGCACTGCCAATATACAAGAGCTATCTCGAAAGCAAGCCACGTGACGGCAAAGCGGCCTTTTATCTAGGTCGTGCACTACTTGATCTCAAAGACGAAGCAGGTATCGGATACCTCGAACAAGCGATGAATCGCGATTCGAGATACATTGCTGAAGGCTGCGCATTAGCATGCGACTACTACGAACGACAAGGCAAAGAGGATATTTCAAAGGAATACAGAAGACGCCTGGCGTCACACAAAATGAGCGCGGTTCTGGCTTACGAAGAAAGAGAAAAAATCTCCGAAGAGGAAATCTTTCTCACGCATGATCTGAGCCCGGCCATTCTCAGTCAAATTCAAACGCGCCTAATCGAATGCAAGGTTATTCAGTCGGCGTTTTTAGCAAAGAGAAGGTTGAAGCATCTCTGCGATATTCCTCAGTACATACTCGGGGTAGAGCGCCATTTCGTAATGACAGCCAGCCGTGGGGAGATACTCGAATTTCTTTGCCTGTTGCAGGCTAGTTTTGTCGACCTGGACATCCACATTACCGTTATAGACCTGACAGAGTTCAATCGCAATTTGCAAGGCAATTTCGCTCGTGTGCCGAACTGCCAGATCTTTCCCGCCTCAACAAAACTTGGAAAGAAATAGCTGTTATCCGACAAGTTCTGGCAGAAATTCTGATTTTCTGCTTAGATGATTGCTTGTCGGACAAATCGGGCAATCTATATAGGACGTCCGAGCGCCAGCGAATCCTGTTAGAGAGAAAGGCGAGATTTCAAGAAAGATATGGTGACCAAGCGACTCAACGCCCTTTTCTTCATTTTCCTTTTAACAATTTGCCCCGTTCACGCCCTGGATGTTGACAGTCAACAGCCCGCCGTGGCCGAAGCCCAGGGGCTGGCCGGTGACCTGAGCCTATCCGATCAGAAAAAAGAAGACGAGCTCATGTTGTCAGTTATGAAGAAGGAGCTCACACGAAATTTTGATAAGCTCAAAGACTTAAAACCACCTGTGCACTTCATTGCGTATCGCATCTATGATGCCGAGGCGTCAGAGGTATCAAGCTGTTACGGTTCGCTGTTTACCCGCAAAAACAGAGTCAAAGATCGCTACATCCAGATCGAGGTTCGCGTCGGTTCGCCGCAACTGGACAGCAGCCATTCGACTGGTTCGATCGCAGCCACAGATGACAGTTTTCGAGAGCATTGCACGACCATCGATCGCGATCCACTCAACTTGAGAACTTGCCTCTGGTTAGAAACAGAAAAACAATATCGTCAAGCGGCGGAACGCTACGGACATGTGGTAGCCGAACAGGGGCTCACATCCGATGACAAGCCGTGCGATGACTTCAGCAAAGAAGATCCGATTGCCTCTATTAGTAATACCAAGTTTCCAGACTTCAACCTTGTGTCTCTCGAATCGACAGTAAGAAAACTCTCGATGATTTACAAGGATTACAAGGACATCGAAACTAGCTGGGTGAAATTCGACATAGACAAAAACGATCGATACTTTGTCAACAGCGAAGGAACATCCATAGCCGATCATTCGATGAGCACCTTCTTTATCACTGGAGCAACTGCCACCGCTGACGATGGCGAGCGCCTGCGCCTGGACTTTCAAGTCTACGTTCCACGGCCTGACAAAGTCGAGGAGGTAACTCCCGAATTTGAGAAGGAAACAAAAAAGTTGGCCGTCAATATCGTCGCTCTAAAAAAGGCGGGGCCATCTGAGGCTTACTATGGACCGGCGATTCTGAACAACCGTGCAGCCGCAGTCCTGTTTCACGAAGCGCTCGGACACAGATTGGAAGCGCATCGATTGCGGAGGTTGTTTGAAGGAAAAACTTTCGAAAATATGATGGGGAAAAAAATTCTTCCGACCTTCATAACAGTTGACGACAAGCCGCTCTTGACCGAGGTTAATGGTCAACCGCTGGTCGGACACTATAGTATCGATGACGAAGGCGTACCGGCAAGAAATGTTACCGTCGTCGACTCCGGAACACTGCGTTCTTACCTGTTGGGCAGAACTCCAGTAGCAGACTTCCCGAAATCGAACGGTCACGGGCGTTGCCAGCCTGGCGGTGGTTACCAACCGGTTGCTCGCATGGGCAACTTGATCGTGAGCTCCACCAAGCAGGTCAGCGAAGAGATGCTCAGACAACACTTGATCGACGCGTTGAAAGCGCAAAAGAAACCGTATGGTCTGATGGTGGAAGAGGTAGTCTCCGGAGAGACGAACACTTCCGATTTCAATCCTCAATCTTTTCACCTGAGCCCAAGCCTCGTTCGAAAAATATATGCAGACGGCAGACCAGACGAGTTAGTCAGGAGCGTACGAATCATCGGAACACCGATGGCAGCACTGGAGCGAATTGTCGAGACTTCCGACAAGATCGGCATATTCAACGGGTCCTGCGGAGCTGAGTCCGGATGGGTACCGCAATCGAATTGCGCCCCATCGATCCTGGTAGATGGGCTGGAGACAGAGCGTACTCATCCAGGTAAGAATGTGAAGCCCGTCCTTACGCCCCCGGACATTCAATAAGAGGTCACGAAGCG
This sequence comes from uncultured Candidatus Obscuribacterales bacterium, assembly GCA_964541355.1. Classification (GTDB taxonomy): domain Bacteria; phylum Cyanobacteriota; class Vampirovibrionia; order Obscuribacterales; family Obscuribacteraceae; genus JADYXR01. Next base: position 946 of record CAZISK010000647.1, on the reverse strand, counting down.
ATGCGAGCAAAGCCTGTTTCACTACTTCTCACGGCGCTCTCGATCTTGATGTCACCGGTGAAAGCGCAGACAGCTTCGGTACCAAGCGCAGCATCAGTAGCACCGTCATCTGTCGAGGCGGCGGCACCTCCCGATGCGGTTGCATCGGCTGGTTCGGATTTGGTTATGAAAGCGATGAAGGACGAGCTCGATCGTTCGATGAAGGTACTGAAGCTGCCGAATAAGCCAGCACCATATTTCTTGAGCTATAGATCTAGTGATGAGCTGACCTATCGGTTTGCATACGGCAACGGCTCGCCTCTCTATGACTGGAAGGATCAGCAGCGCACAGTCTGGGTCGATATTCGAGTTGGAGACTACACCTTCGACAACACGGCAGACGTGAATAACAACGCTAGCTCAGAGTCCGTCTGGCGGAACACCGCTCTGGATGATAATTACTCAGTGATTCGCCGCTCTCTGTGGGACGCGACAGACCAGGCCTATAAGTCTGCAACTGAAGATTATGAAACGATGCTTTCATATAAGCAACATCACAGCATTCCAAATCTCTGCGAAAGTTTTTCAAAGGAGAAAGCCGTCGTGACGATGGCTCCAGTCGGTCCGCCCAACGAGCTACCTGCAGAATGGAAGGAAAGATTGAAGGAGCTGTCCACCATTATTAACACCACCGCTGGTGTTAGAGAATCATGGGTGGCCTTTCAATCAGTTGATACCATTCGTAGATATGTCAACAGTGAAGGCTCCATGGTTCGCGACAACTGGCACGTCATCCGCATCGGCATGGTGGCATTCGCCCGCTGCACGAATGGTGAGGAGCTTTGGGATTCCGACTCTATTTCCGTGCACGAAGTAAGCGAACTGCCTACTTTCGACGAGCTGAAATCACGAGCTAGAGCGCTGTCGACCAGACTAGTAGAGCATGCCAACGCTCCAATTCAGGATT
>CAZISK010000646.1:0-5227 GCA_964541355.1 uncultured Candidatus Obscuribacterales bacterium | reverse complement strand
GGAGGAAGACATTGAGCGTCTCAAACTGAAAGACGGGCAGAAGGTCACCGTGAGGGGCGAAGCCGGCAGCCTGGACAATATTGAAGTAGTCGCCGGTAAGATAAAACCCGGCGTCGTCGCGATGTTCTATCCCGAATCGAATGTGTTGATCAAGCCGCGACTCGATCCGAAATCGAAGACACCCGCGTTCAAGAGCGCACCGGTCACGATAAGCGCCTAGCCTGGTTCGGATTTGCCCAAACGCTGATGCAGGTTCCCCCCGCATTCGAGCGTGATCGCAATTTCCACCTGTTTGGACCTGCGAACTTGTCAACGCACGCAATACTGACGGCGCCGGCGTCTGGCTGCATTCGAGTGTGATCGTACAGGAACAGGCTTGAGACTCGGACCTACTTTCCTTGACCTTCTTTCTTAATTGCTTTATCGATGTCCCGAAGGTCTTTCTTGGTCTTATCGACCTCTTTCCTCATTTCGGAATTGAGACTCTTTGTCGCTTTTTCGACAGCCTGTATGTGATCCTGCAGCAACTGCGCCGCCCTTGCAATGTCATAATTGTTGAACTTCGGTCCCTGAGTTACATCGGCAATAGCTTGCAAGTCTTTCGGGAAGGTCGATAGAGAGTCAGAAATAGTCTGCATGTCTGTCTTCGCTTGATCGCTCGCGTCAGCCGGAAGAACCAGACCGCTCACCTCTGTCTGCGTCATCTTCATCAAGTCGCCAAGCTGACCCTGGAAATAGTCGAGAAACTTTTTGCGAGGCGGTAAGAACCCACCCATCGCCATCATTCCGCTTGGGCTCGGAATGGCTGGAATGATGATCGGCCCGATAACATCGGGCTCGCCAACAACCACCATGTTCTGTCTTTGCACCTCGATGAAAATGTCGAAGGCAGATCGCTTCATATGATGTAGCGTCTTAGTCAGGTCTTTGATGCCGGTCTCGAGTGCCACCGCTTCGTCCTGCACATGGCCTTCGAGAGACCGCTTTTGTTGCAAATCAGATCCGGAACTCGATCCAGAACCACTGGGGGCTGAACTTGATGCTTCGGCGTCACCTGGACCAGTCGTATCGGCAAAGGCTGGGTAAGCACAACCGATACAGATAATAGTGGACAAGGCGATCTTAGTAACGAGTTTGAAAGTCAAGACTGTTCCCTCCCAATGTTCAAACTTGATTTTAGATTGCTTATGAGTTTTTGTCATTTTGATCGAATTTATTGTCAACATCAGGTCCATCGAAATCACCAGATGATGCCAAGGGTTGTTCGAGAATGTTCGATAAAGGCTGACTCGAGATTGGCTCAACGATATCATCAGGTATTTTCAATCTCGAATCGTCTTTTGCATCGTTGTCAGAGGGGTCAGTTCGTCCTGGATCGGCCGGCGACAAAAGCCCCGCACTGACATCTTGAGCCACAACGCCAGAAAGTGGATGGCGCACATGAGAAAAACCGATCTCCTCCGCAGGAGTGTTGTTCAGCAAGCTTCGATAGACACACACCATGGTGAATTTGGAGAAAATATAAGCTGGAATTGCACCTACCAGGAAGAACATCGGAGAAAAGCTTTCAATGATGCCGAGCACCAGGAAAAGAAAGAACAGTTCCCACAGGGCACCGGATGTGATAGCAGCGCTCGCCTTTAACGCCTGAATCGGTCCACACCGGTGCTCAACCAGGAAGTACGGATAAAAAGAGAAAAGCAAGCTGACAATAATGCCAGGCACCACGAAAAACAGTGTTCCCATGCACAGAAGAACTAAATAGATTATCGTCGCGCCCAGGAATGCCCAGAACTTCCCTGCCGGTGCCCACAAATGGTCCGAGTTCACCTCCATACCGTCGAAGATTTGAAGCTGAACGTTGATCAGACCAAGGGTCATAATCGTCTTGATGAGAAAACCGGCAAACACAAGAACAAAAACAAAAGCGACGAATCTATTATTAAAGCCGATACCAAAGCCGGCAATATCGGGAATGAAAGCCAGAAATCCAGCCAGGGAAATCAGACCCAACATCTTCCAAAAATTGTGTTGGGTTAGATTCCAACCCTGAGACATTGCATCATCAATTGTGAACTTCTGGGACATTTGACACCATCAAGGTACTAAATACGGTGCTAATCAGCGAGAGACTATGCGCTGTTCCGCAGGACTTGCGGGAAGCACTTCGAGCAGCGGTCCCCACAAAAATCCTTGCGCGAAGTGAACCCCAAGCTCTTGTAGCACAGGTAGATCTTCGCGTCGCTCGACACCTTCTGCCACCACTTCGGCACCAAGGGACTTGGCGACGTTAGTCAAACGCTTGAGCAGCCTTCTCTTGTATTTGTCCTCAGCTATCCCTGTGACGTAAGTTCTATCGACCTTAACCACATCAGGCTCGAGGAAAATCAATGTCTCGAGAGAGCTGCGACCGAAACCGATATCGTCAATAGCAACCAATATACCGGCAGCTCTCAACTTCTGAACATGTTCACGCATGAAGGACGGGTCGCCGACGAACTGCTGCTCGCTTATTTCAACACAGTAAATTCTGCCTCCTTTGTCTTCTGGAAAGGCTTGCAGCAGACTATCTATGGGCGTATCGAGTATAGTCGAGGGGAAGAGATTAACATGCACGCGCATGTTTTCGGCGACGTCGTGCGACATGTCGAGACAGAGCTTCAAGCATTGAAGATCCACGGTGGTAAGAATGTTGTTCTCTACACAAACGCGGAAGAGATCTCCGGGATTCTCGAATGCCCCGTCCGGCCCCCGACTAAAGATCTCGAAACCGGCGACCTGCTCGGTAGCAAGATCGATAATAGGTTGGTAAACCGACCTGAAATTGCTGACATCAAGAAGCTGTTGAATCACCTCGTCGCTGCTGGCCGGCATTTCCGATTCGCCACCAGCTTCTCGGGCGAGTGAAACTTTGTTCTTCCCTGTCTGTTTGCTACGTCTCAGAGCACCACGGCAGATTGAGATAACATGCGCGACCGATGGCACCTTATGAGGAAGCGTTGCCACACCCAAACTCACTGTCACCTGCACTACTTCCTGCAAGCTGTGCAGCGGCTTGTCGGAAACCGCCATTCTGATTCGCTCGGCAACTCGCAAACCGTAGGCGAGTTGAGTGTCCGGCAACAAAATTAGAAATTCGTCGCCTCCGTCTACACGAGCGACATGATCGGACGGTCTGAGCGTTGCTACGACGCGTCTGGCAACGTCCTTGAGGACCACATCGCCAGTCGCCATTCCTAGAGATTCGTTGATTCGTTTGAAGTTGTCGCAATTAATCAGAATCGCGATCATGTGACCACCGGCTCGTGTGATCTTGTTTTCTTCGACAAGAATTACCTTTTCCAATCCGCGCAGATTGAGTACTTCAGTGAGCATGTCCATCTTCGACAGACGTTCCAATTGCTCTTTAGTGGTATCAAGCTCGGTGGTCAAACGTGCAATCTTATCGGTCTCGCCTGGTTCCGGACGACGGCCTTGCAGAAACAGCAACATCACCGCACCAATGCATCCGACCATCGTCACGACTACAATCCACGGGTAGGGGCCGATCATGCGATTGTATTCGGCGGCCTTGTCTCTCACAGCGTCGAATTCGTCTTCCTGCAGGCGAGCGACCTCGCGAGAAATCTCACGGATCTCCCTGTTCTCACCACTCTTGTCGATAAGCTCATCTGCCAGCGGTTTGCCGTTACTCTTCCGGGTCTCCGCTGACTGTTGAAGCTCATCAAGCAATGGAAGGACTCTCGCCGACAAAGACCTGGCCTTTTCGCCGAGCATCAGGTCACCTTGTCTCATGGAATTAAGAACCGAAATATGGTGCTTAACGCTCTTAGAGGCTTCGTTGAATGAATTGAGCGCTCGCGCTTCTCCGGTCACGATATAGGTGTGGTGACTGAACTCAACATCTCTAAGCGCTTCTTGAGCGAGTTGTAATTCGTGGAAGTACAAACTCCTCTGGTCAAGCCAGGTCTCCAGGCTTTTGCCCAGAGGGAAGAACATCGTCGGCACCCACGAGACACATGCAATCCCAACAATGAAAAATGCAGCCAGAGAGGCGAGCACGGTTTTTAGGTTAACGCGAGGGTTCATGAACAAAAACCATTCATAACGATAAGCTGCCAGAATGAGCCCAGATTACCCTATACGTACACTTTACTAGTATTTATCAAACATGATCTTATCGTTATAGGACGCGCGCACCGACTTCATCATCCCTTGGTGCTCGCTCAATTATCGACCAGATTTAGTCCAGCTTGAGATGTACGCGTTCAGCGACGACGTTTCTATCCCGGGAACCACTACAGATGGAACTCGCCAAAGTTCCTGCGTTGACGGTGCGCGAGTATGCAAGAAACTCAGACAGCTCACGTTCAGTGTTTCCAGAACGTGTTCATCAGACTCGTTCCTTGAGATAAATCAAGTACAGAGTTATTCTATTTCTCTTGGCAATAAACCTCTACAGCGACGTTACTGTTCAGCTCAATTCTTCCTGTGAGATCGTTTGATAGTCAGAGATTGATCTGGCGATACTACTTCTCCACCTCAGAGGGTCCGGCCAGCTCCAGCGCACCAGCTACAACACCAAGCAACCCGCCTGTATATCCAAGACCGCTAGCAGTGTACCGCGCTACTTTCTGCCTGTAAGCTTGTTTTCGGATGGTTTGTTCAGGCAGATTGCTTCGTGGTTTTTCCTGTTCATTTCTGGCATTGTGATCGATGACGGTTCGCGGGTCACCTTGAATGATTAGATCGGGTAATCCAATGTTGCCAGCGGCTGGCCGCGGTGCCTGGGCAGGAGGGCGTATACTGGCTTCCTGATTTGCCTGAGTTGCTGCTGCACTTTTCTGGGTCTGGGCCAGCCCGGTAAGTTCTTTGTGCAGATTTACGATCTTCTCTTCGCCCCTATCGCTGCTAAGAGCGGATTGCACTTCCTCAATCCACTTCAAATCTGTGTCACTGAGGTTGAGAATGCCGCGCGCTTTGGTCAATGCAATCTCGAGCAAGTCGCGAAACTGCTTGGGATCGAGGTCGCCAATTGATTTATCTGCCGTCAGCTCAGCTTGCAGCTCTTTCGGAAATTGCGACTTGAGGAACTCGCGTACAGATTCTTGAAAAGCCTGGAAACGCGCTTTTTCGGCAGTACCTTTCTCTTCGTTTTGCATGAGAGCTTCGAGGTCGCGATCGAGCTCTGCCCGAGCCTGGGGCAGTTGCGCCTCGTCATTACGCA
>CAZISK010000645.1:0-5229 GCA_964541355.1 uncultured Candidatus Obscuribacterales bacterium | reverse complement strand
ATAGAAGTTGCCAGAGCTTCCACATGCTTTCGTAAGTCATACTGGACGACCTCTAGATCCGGTGTCAGGATTCGGGTTGGTCCTTTGTGGGACTGACCCGGCATTTTCACCCAACTAAACGGATTCAGTGAATCTGCAAGCAGTATCAACGGATGTGGAGATTCCATAAATTTGCTCCTCTCTGACTTGCACGTCGTGTACTGTGTTAATTGTCGGTCGGCATGAGGACGACTGCATCCAGCTTGCGGCTGATTTATCAGCAGGCCCTGTCAGCAATACGCGAGACAGCTTCGGCCGGCGATACACGCCAACCATGCCTATCTTTTCAGAAGTCCTTGCAGTGCTCCTTTCGGCGGCCGAAGTCAACTGCTACTCTCAATTGTGATGTGAGGTGAGAAGCGGGGCATATTGATTTCTAATAACACCTAAGCTGCAGGAAGCGATAATGGATCAACGAAAAAAACCTCGAACCAAGCGAAGCAGCCATACAATCATGCCAGCCCCTAGCGGTAGTGAAGAGTCGGACGACAAGAACTTCTCGAAGAGGAGTAAAGCTGCCGGAAGTAAAGTGACCCCGATCGACAAAAAAGGCGGTCGGAAGGAGTCAATCAGATCTCCGCAAAAGAGTACCCCCCTAACCGTAGAGGCGCTCACGAAAGAGGATTTACTCCTCATCAATGATAATCGTGGACTTGTAGAGCTTCTGAGAGCGAAAAATGTGAAACTCAAAGACGTTTTGCAGACTTTGAGATACGAAAACGAACTCGTCAGTCTTCAAATCGAGCTTGTAAAAATGCAGCGATGGATCCAGGAGTCCGATAAGCGGTTAGCGGTTATTACAGAGGGCCGCGATGCTGCCGGCAAAGGCGGCACTATCAGGAGATTCACCGAGCACCTCAACCCTCGGGCACTAAGAGTGGTGGCACTACCGAAACCATCGGAAGAGGAACGAGGGCAATGGTATTTTCAACGATATACAAAACAGTTACCTAACAAGGGTGAAATCGTCTTTTTCGATCGCAGCTGGTACAATCGTGCCGTCGTTGAACCTGTCAACAAGTTCTGTACGCAATCAGAGTACAAGCGTTTTATGCAGCAAGTGCCCGAATTCGAGCATATGCTATACGAGGACGGGGTTGATATCGTCAAGCTTTGGTTCTCAATCTCGAAGGATGAACAGCTAAAGCGTTTCGAATCCCGAAAGAAGGATCCGTTGAAACAATGGAAACTAAGTCCAATAGACGACACCGCGCAAGAATTATGGGACGAGTACACGAAGCATAAAGAAGAGATGTTTAGCAGAACACATACATCGTTCAGCCCGTGGATAATCGTTAAAGCCAATAATAAGAAGCGAGCCAGACTGGAAAGCATCCGCTATGTGTTGAGTCTCTTTGACTATGAAGGAAAAGACGAAAAAATCGTTCTCAATCCCGATCCAAATGTCGTTTCACGCTTCCACCGTAGGGTCAGCGCAATCGATTGAATTTCCGCAGCAGGCGGCCAGCCCTTATGTAATCGAACGCAAATAACGGGATCGGTAAAATTGAAATCTTAGCTTTTTCGATCAAACCTGATAGACTTCAAAGTTCATCCTGGTCAATCCTCATGAGAGTTGGTCTTAAAATTCTCAATTCAAATGACGATAAAGCATACTGATCTAATCACAGTTTTAGCTCTGATACTTCTTGCGTGCGCGCCAGCTCTAACGCAGGAAGAAGAGCGTCGATTGTTCGTGCCGCTCGATGCTCAACCAGCGCCCCTGAACGAATGTGCTGGTACGATGCAACATTATCAATTCAGGCCCACCGGTTACCACCCCCAAGAAAAGACCAGAAGCAGCGAACGGGGAAGGGCTCTATATGAGCGCCATAATTGCAAGCAATGTCATTCAGTCCAGGGACTTGGCGGCGAGCTCGGACCGCCTCTTGATGGAATTGGCGGTCACCGAGGAAGACAATGGTTGACGGCTAGATTGCTCGATCCCGAAAAACAGATGCGCGATTTCCCAGATGTATTCGGTGGTAGGCCGAGTATAATGCCTCATCCTGGTATCAATCGAAAAGAGGCCGAGCAGCTCTCAGATTATCTTTTGACCTTGGCTGAGCCCAGGGCCGGTTTCTCAGTCGCCCACCATCCTGTTGTACCGAATGGTAAAGACGAAGAAGAGGCGGAAGACTGGAAACCTCAGCCCGAAGATACTACGTCCCTAGCCGGCAAGCAATTGTTCATCGACTTGCATTGTGGTGCCTGCCACTCCTTAGACGGAGTCCGAGACAGATTCGGTCCAGATCTCGCTGGAGTAGGCGCTCGGATCAGCCCCAAAAGGTTGGAGAAAATTCTCGAGGGCGCTGTCAGATCTTCGGTTATGAAAAAGCAAACGAAGAGACTTGGCGAAGAGAGAGTGTATGATCTCAAAGCCTTTCTATTGACGATACCGGCTCGTCAAACTAACAATAAGCCGTAGGGAAAGTATCCTCATTCGGCGCCCAGATGGACGACTTAGATTCACTTGAATTCCGACGTCAGGTCAATTTACGGTCCAAGCTACAGGAGGTCAAGTTGCGCAAACCACATACACTGTTCATCCTTATGACCATCTGTTTTCTCTGCGCGGCCACAATGCCGGCTGCAGCTGGAAGCAAAATAGCAAACAAAACCAGGATCGCAAAAGGTAAGAAGCTGTTCGCCATGAATGGTTGCTTTGATTGTCATAGAATTGGCAGCAAAGGCTGCGATGAGGGTGTATCGCTTGATGGACTGGGAAAGCGTCGCTCCCGCTCGTTCGTACTGGCGCATTTGCGCGACCCGGAAGCTCATGTCGCGCGCAACAAGCAAGCATTTCGCGGCGAGCCCAATTTGATGCCCACCCCAAATCTTTCCGAGAAAGAGATTAAGCTGATCGTCGATTACCTGCGCTGCCTACCGCTGCCGAAATCACGCTGAGAAGCACTTTCTCATAGTAATCCTTAAGGATGATCAAACTGGCGAGTAAATCAGCAACTCGACCGATGTAGTGGCGCTGTCATTCTTCGATAATCAGTGTGATGGGCGGAAGACTGGATTTCAAACTGTGACTGGTCTTCAAGAAGAGAAGTAGGGTTCCAATGGAAAAGGTGACGACGAACATGGATATTAATCCTGATGGGCTTCAAGCTTTCATCACCGCAACCAAAAAAGCCAGCAATCGGGGAGACTATATCCAGGCGGAGAAGCTTCTCAAATCAAGCCTCAAACGAGTCGAGCAACAGATGGTCACTGTCGAATGTGCGCTCACGGAAATTATCACAAGCCTATTAGACGTGTATCAGGCTCAGGGAAAAGACGCAGAAGCTTCAGCATTACAAGCGCGCTTTAAGCAGCTTAGTCGAAACAAGAAAGACGAATTCTTGACTGCAATTAGTGATCGTAGGTCAAACTAATCTAACTACTGACACAAACTAGTTGACAGATACAAACATCAAACATCAGGAAACTACGTCTCATGATGACTCGCGTCTCAACTCCTTTTTGTATTGCTACGAACTCCAGCGAACATCAACAGTTCTTCTATCTGATGAGCCTTTTATCAAAAGACTACCTTTGTAGGCTTTTTTCAGAGCCTTGCCGATTCGCGTCGCTAGCCACTCTGTTGTAGTTTTCATCTGAATGCGATCGTTTTGCGCAACAACAGCATAGAGCCGGGATGTGGGATTATCCAACCAGCATTCATGGGAGACCCGCTCTACCAGCGACATTACTGCTTTAGGCGCAGATGCAATCACGTCTCCTTGCAAGACCACTGTGCCGTGCCAGATATTGTTGGCGACACGGAAGCAGCCGGGACACACAGCGCTCTTCAGTCCCAGTGGCTGTTGCTGCAGCAGGCTCTGGTCGAAACTGTGCCAGTGCTTGAGACGGTACGCCGCACCACATTTGATACACGTTAGACTCCCGTTCGGCGATCGAAACTCTCTTTTCCCACCACGATCGACACTGTGCCTGGTACCACGATCAACGATTTCTCTGCGCCCGTTCGTTTTTCTTTCGTTCATACTACGGGAACCCATCTGTTAGATCACCGCTGCCTCTCAGGTAGAACGGCTCACTTCGCCCATCAACGCTATCCAAGTACGCGGACTACTACATTGCAATTGTGTTGGTTCGATTCAAGTCAGACATCAGTAGAAAGGAGTATTTACTGAATCCGATCGGATGATATACAAAGATATGAGTACAATCAAACCTGGTCTCGACAAGTGCGACTCGGTCTCTTCTGGCGCGCGAGTCACATACGCTATCGTTGGAGTTGATCAAACATACTACAGAGCCGCGGAATTTCTTGATTGCCTGCCATAACAATCTATTTAACTCAGAAGGTCAAGAAAACCATCCAATAGCCGTTCTTCACAGAACTCATCCTTTGGGATGGCAGTCAACAATCAATCTCCGTGTCGATGTTTCAACGCTGATCATGAGTCAAAATGAAGTCCGTGGTCGTCCACTGGCGCCAAAACTGTAGTTGATCGAATTGGGAAAACTAACATGCGAATTATTCTTGCAATTGATGGCTCAGAATGCTCAACTTACGCGGTACAAGCCGCAAAGGAGATGCAGTTTCCTGTTGGCACCGAACTCAAGGTAATTTGCGCGCTGGACTTCTCAGAGCCGCTACCGCCAATTGCTGAAGTCAAAAAACGCGAAAGGGTTAGAGCTCAAGATTTAATTCACGGTGCAGTGCTTGCTCTAAAGAAGATTCATCCTGACGCTGAAATCACCGGAGAGCTACAGTTCGGCTATGCGGCAGACAAAATTCTTCAAGCTAGTAGAGACTGGTTGGCTGACCTCATTATTGTAGGCTCGCACGAAAGAAACGGATTAGACCGCTTCTTGCCTGGCAGCGTCTCTCGAGCAGTGCTTTTGCATGCACCATGTGCAGTTAGGATTGTGCGTTGCGCAAATGAACTGGCGACACAAAGCGATCAAGTCAATGTTCTTATAGCTGTTGATGAATCCGACCAGGCAAAGCATCTCGTCGACCATGTCACTTCGTTGCCATGGAGGTGCGGCACAAAGTTTCGTTGTGTCTCAGTGGTAAAGGACCTGGGCGATGACATATACGTCGACCTCGACTCCAATCTAACAAAAACAATTGGAGAGCAACAGGCCGACCTCCTTCAAAGACACAGAGGCAGCGCGCTCGATGCAGCCAGACGCATCAATCGGATGTATGACCAGGAGGTTGCGACC
>CAZISK010000644.1:0-5234 GCA_964541355.1 uncultured Candidatus Obscuribacterales bacterium | reverse complement strand
TTAAGGACACTATTGACAGACTCCGGTGTATTACCATCGCTAAATCGACTGAGAACAACATCACCGCTGAGCCCTTCACCCACCTGCCCTGCGAACTTTACGATCGCCTCTTTTTCCAAAGGCTTAGACTCCTTCCACTCCTTCGGATACTGGAAAGAAATACCGACATCACTGTTCTTGTACTCGCTAAATGGCGTCTGCAAGACAACCGTCGGCAGATGCTCAACCTTCCCCGGCTGCGCCAACCCTGCCGTACTCATCGAGACAAGTATCACTGCACTCAGAAGCGCGCATCTTCCTACAGGCTTCGAAATAGTCGCGGTTTTATCTAACAGGTTGTTTCTATGATGCATATGAGACAATTACTCCGGAGTCTGCTCTGCGCGCTTTTCTTTGGTGTTGGCTCTGTGAGTGATGATTGGGACTGTACACTCCTTGAGCCAATCAGCTTCTATCGGATGATGGAATACGCTTACGGCGCCAGATTTGATGGCAAGTGATTCATCGACACTGGTTTGATTTTTTTCTACCAGGAAAATCACCGGTATGTCGCAGAGCTCCGGGTCAGCCTTGAGCTCATTGAGAAAGTTGAGGCCGTCGCCATCGGTAAGCTCGCTGTCGCAAATTATCAAATCGGGAAAATTTTTCTGTGCGAGGAAGAGCGCGAGTGAATAGCCCGTCGCTGGTATCACCTGATAGCCCATGCCGTGGTAAGCTTCCTTCGCCACGCTGACATTGGTCTTGTTAGTGCCCGCGACCAGAATGTTGATTGCTTCTAAGTTTATGCCGCGATTCATCGAAGTATGCTCCACGATCCAGATGGAGACTAGGCCGAGATACGTGCCTCCATCAGTTGTTCGACTAGCCTGGTTGTAAACCGTTCTACATGGCTCGCATCGCTAAGGACGCCAATCAGACCACTACTCCCCGAGAGCCCAGACTCTGACGGTCTTGTCGTTGCTGCCGGTCAGCACCCATCCCTTGTCGGCAGCAAAATCTTCGCTCCAGATTCCGAGATTGAAGCCGTCTATGATCGACTTCAGGCTCCCAATAGAAAGATCCCAGATTCTAACTGTTTTGTCCAGACTTCCGGTGACAGCCTGACTTCCGCCCTTCATAAACTTAACTCGAAGGACCCAATCTTTGTGTCCATCCAACACCTGAAGCTGTTTTCGAGCGTCCAGATCCCAAATACGAGCCGTCAGGTCGCGACCGCCGCTTATCAATCGCTTTCCATCTTCAGAGACGTCGAGCGAGAGTACATGGCTCTCGTGACCCTGCAGTTTATACAGCTGTTTAAAACTTTTAGCATCCCAGGCGATGATATTTCTGTCGTCACTACTGCTAATCACGCGTGATCCGTCAGGGGTGAAGATGACACTTCGGACCGTGGCTGTGTGACCGTTAAGGGTCGCGAGCGCGGAGCCGGTTTGAAGATTCCACAGAATGACGGAGTTGTCATATCCACCCGATGCGGCCAAGCTCTGATCGGGAGAACAAGCAACGCATGTCACCAAATTCTTGTGACCAGTGAGCACCTTCTCCTCTTTGCGCGAGGCGATATCGAACATACGGACAGTCTTGTCGTCACTTGCTGACAGCAACTTTGTACCGTCTTTTGAAAACGCCAGACCATTGACGTCGTCGCGATGACCGGGCATCTCGGCAAGTAGCTTGCCCTGAGTGACATCCCAGTATCTGATCACCTGATCGGAGCCGCCTGAAGCTGCGAAGTTACTATCCGGGGCAAAACACAATGCTTTGATCCAATCGATGTGACCTTGCAATGCTCTTAGCTCTTGAGCGTGTCCTGTTGCACCGGCTTCACCTGATACCGTGGATAGTGCGGACGCGAGTTCGGATGCTCGCGACTCGAATTTTGATGGTGTCTCGACTGAAGCGGCCACAGCGGCTGTCGTCGTGTCATTCTTTGGAGTGGTAACATCAGGCTCGATCTTACTTGCTTCAGTTTGCGACGATCCGGCAACGCCGGTTCGAAGCTCGGGGATGTCCACAGACTTAGGCGCAGCAGTACTCAGCTCGGGAGTATCCACGGACTTAGGCGCAGCGGTACTCAGCTCAGTCAGTTCCGAGGGTTCTTTTATGTCGATGCGAGTAGAACTGACTGGTTCCGTTGCAGCTGTGGACTGCGAAGTTTTCGGATCGCTGGTTCGAATCTCATTGCGCAGCGGCAAGACATCATCGGACGTGGATTGCGCTGAGTCCACAGATGGTCCATTTCCGGACGTGCCCACGGAATTGTTTCCTCCACCAAGACCGGTGATGACTGAATCAGACTTGCCACCATTGGCGGCACCACTGGTTAAACCGCCGGACGCCTGATTGTTGACGCCACGCAGTGCCACGACCTCAGAATCATCTACCACGTTTTCGCTGGTTGCCGGAGGAGCCGAGCTCTGGTTCTTGAACTTATCAACACCCTCTTCGTAGCTGCCATATGATGCTGCAGCCCCACCCGATTGCGGGGCGGTGTCTGCAGACGACACGGGTGCATCGGAAGAAGTCGCGAATGCATCGCCGCTCGGAGCCGGCTTTGTAGTCGATCCAGTCGTGTCAGGCTGAGTTGCGCTCGCCGATTGTGCTGAGCCCGCATCTATCGTCAGCAGTCCTGGCGACGTTGTAGAACTCTCAGGCACCGCTCCACGTGTTGAGCCCGAAGGAAGGCTCTGAGGCGCTGCCGGAGCAGTTGCTGTGCCCGCTGGGAAGGTCTCTGCGGAAGGAGCAGCTGCCGGTGCCGCTACAAAGTTATCACCCGGCTGGGCTTGAGTAGCTCCAGGCATCTGGGTAAAGGTATTTGCTTCTGTCGAAGGCGTCGTTCCTAACCTCGAATTCTCTGGGGTTCCAGCTGCTGATGCTGGCTGCGCTTCTGCGGCAGACGGCGTTCCTACTGTCAGATTTTCGGCAGGTGCACCGCCGACCGCCGGCGGTAGCGATAACGCACCTCCTGTAACAGGTGGTGTTCCTATTCCCGAATCCAGAGGTCCAACCGACGCGAGCGGCTGCGACAATGCACTCCCTACCGCTAACGGCGTTGCCGTTCCCGATTCCGGAGATCCAACCGACGCGAGCGGCTGCGATAACGCACTCCCTGTCGCAAGCGGCGTCGCAGTTCCCGATTCCGGAGATCCGACCGACGCGGGTGGCTGCGACAATGTACTCCCTGCCACAGGCGGCGTCGCAGTTCCCGATTCCGGAGATCCGACCGACGCGGGTGGCTGCGACAATGTACTCCCTGTCGCAGGCGGCGTCGCAGTTCCCGATTCCGGAGATCCAACCGACGCGAGCGGCTGCTGCAAGGTGCTTCCTGCCGCCGGCGATGCTCCGATTCCGGAATTCTCTGGAATCCCAACTTGGTTTGGCGGTTGCGATCGGAAACCAGCATCGACGCTCGGCTGCTGAGTCGGCGCAGCTGCTATCGGTAAAGAAGGAGTCGATGCAACTTGCGAAGATCCAGCGCCGAAAGCTGATGCGGGGTCGCTGGTTGGCGCAACAGAAACAGCTTGGCCATCGACGAAATTGGAGGCCGAATTGGGCGGCGAGATCGGCTGCCCTGTGACGCTGGAAAATCGAATTACTTCCGGTGCACCGCTTGCAAAGCCACTGGTTGGGCCACCTCGTGTCGGCGGCGTCCCGCCAACCGAGCCGGGTGAAGAATTGACCGCCCTCTGAATTTCAGGTCGAGCAGCCTGCCCCGCATCACCACCGGGAATTGCCGCACGAACCGCCGGTGGTCCCTGTGCTGGTGGAGGAGCTGCTGCTGGAGCGGCATCCACGGGCACTGGTGGCACAGGGAATCCAAGCAGCGAAAGTTGCTGCCGAGCGGATTTAGCATTTTCAATCTTTTTCAGAATATCGTACACATTTATCAAAAGCTCAAGACTGGCGCGCAAGTGCTCTTTTGACTTCGTCTCTTTGGCAGCTTCGACCGCATGCACGAGCACCTGTTCTGCATCTGCAAAACGCTTCTGTTTTACAAAGTTTTCTCCCGCCTCGTTGTATGTCCGCCAGGCCAACTCATTCGCGCGAGCCTGCGGTCCGAACACGGAATAGCCTGCCACAAGGCTGTAGATCGCCATGGTGGTCCAGATAGGACGAGGTCGTCTCTTCATTAATTACCTCCATCCCACTCATTTCCCGCTGAATGCGCAGGCGCTAAATGTTGTTCGTGCTCGCCGCTATTTCCCCACAACACACCATCAGCGGTATCAGAACCGATTGCCTTGCGCCCCGACCCAATCGCATCACGAGACTCCTGCATGTAGAGGTAAGAACCAGTTCCAGACTCATTGTTGGAAGTCGTCAAAGTCAGAGAATTACAGATCTTGTGCACATTCGGCGAACGTAGCCAGGCCGATGTTCCTTCAGCAGCAAGTATATAGAGAAAACGATTGGCGACGAACATGCGGACATGAACTCCCCAGTCAGGTTTGTTCTTAATCTTAGTGATGTTGATGATGCGGCCGGGATGACCTTGCAGACTTGCTGCAGATTGCTTAAATTCCAGAGCACCGTATTCAGTCCTCAGCGCCGTAGAAGTCGCCTCGAATGCAGCCGGTATTGCAGCCGGTACCGGCTGTCCAGGAAGAATGATGTAACCGACACAGTACGCACCCTGCGTATCCGGATAGATGTATTCAACCTGCCGCATGCCGGATCTGTTGCTGAATTTCATCATCGGCTTACCAGGGAGCAATATCGAAAATCGCCCTTCCGGATACGTATATCGACTCAGGCGTACACCGCCGAAGGTGGCAACCGGAGTATCCTGTGTAGCCGCGGGAGTTGTCCTGGCAATAGCACCGCTCGAATTTCCGAAAACTTGTTCTATCGCAAACCCTCTTTGCCTCAAGCGGGAGAGCAGACCATGTCCGCCCAACAAGCTTTTAGCATCCATAGCAACGAATACCGGTCCTTTCGTGCTGCGCAACTGTTCTTCGATCCGACTATTGGCACTTTCGGTTCGTCGATCGAGTACCTGCTCGATGGCACTGAGCAACTGCGGATTAGACCGCTGAGCCCGTGTCACCGCAGTCTGCATTTTTTCCTCGTCGCCATTGCGCCAGGCTTCATCCATCTCCATTTGAGTGTCCTTGAAGTCCATCAGATCATGAATCGACAGCTGCAATAGGTTATTTTGAACCTCTTCAGGCAAAGTATCGTAAATCTTGACCTTCGCGTCCGCCGGTTCGACTTCAACGACAGGCTTTGACACC
>CAZISK010000643.1:0-5240 GCA_964541355.1 uncultured Candidatus Obscuribacterales bacterium | reverse complement strand
GAAAACAGGTCTCTGCAAAGGAAGTTGCGAAGAGCTATCTTGATCATGCAAAGCGCAATGACAAAGAGACTAACGCTCTTATTTGCATGACGGAAGAGTTGGCGCTCGAGCAAGCGGGTAACGTCGACAAGAAAATCGCCGCTGGCGAAGACCTTCTCCTTGCGGGGGTTCCTGTCGTCCTCAAGGACAACATGTGCGTGCCCGGTTATCCGACGACATGTGGAAGTAAAATTCTTTCCAACTTTATCCCGCCATATCAGGGCACCGCTCCCACGAAGCTCTTCGACAGCGGCGCGGTTTGCATCGGCAAAGGCAATCAAGATGAGTTCGCCATGGGCTCCTCGAATGAAAACTCCGCCTTCGGAGTTGTACGTAATCCATGGAATTTGAAGAAGGTTCCCGGCGGCAGCTCCGGTGGACCTGCAGTAGCCGTAGCGGCGGGTTATTCCGTCGTCGGTCTGGGCTCGGATACCGGAGGATCGATCCGTCTTCCTGCATCATTTTGCGGAATTGTCGGGATGAAACCGACCTACGGTTTGGTATCACGTTTTGGTCTGGTGGCGTACGCTTCCAGTCTTGACCAGATCGGTCCTTTCGGGCTCTGTGTCGAGGATGTGGCGCTGACACTCTCTGCGATCGTCGGTAAGGATCAAAGAGACTCGACTTCGATTGACGATCCCTTTGGCAAGATCAACGTCAAGCAATTTCCTAAGCTTGATCTAAAATTCGCACAAGAGTTGGCTAAGAAAGAGCCTTCACTCAAGGGCATCCGAATCGGTGTATTGAAACAACTTGTTGGTGACGGTCTTGAGAGTGAGGTCAAGACTGCCACCGAACATAGTATCAAGACTTTTCGCGATCTTGGAGCCACAGTCGAAGAAGTCTCCGTCGAGCTCATCGATATTGCGTTGCCAGTCTATTACATCATTGCGACTGCGGAGGCGAGCGCCAACCTCGCTCGATTTGATGGTGTCAGATATGGTGTGCGCGACAAAGATGCCAAAGACATCGTCTCCATGTTTACAGCCAGCCGCCAGGCTGGATTTGGCGCGGAAGTGAAGCGTCGCATCATGCTTGGAACCTACGCCCTGAGCACCGGTTATTACGATGCCTACTACAAGAAGGCTCAGCAAGTTAGAAGATTACTGAAGGAAGCATTTGATCGGGCGTTCGAAAAGTTCGACGTTCTTCTTTCCCCAACCTCGCCTACCGTCGCGTTCGAGCTTGGCGAAAAAACCGATGATCCCTTGACCATGTATCTAAGCGATATCGCCACGATTCCTGTCAATCTGGCTGGATTGCCGGGTATATCGGTGCCGTGTGGCTTCGGACGAGAGGGGTTACCTATCGGCCTGCAACTCGTCGGCCAGCAGTTGTCTGATGCGCAACTTCTTACTGTCGCGCATGCCTTTGAAAAATCGAACAATTTCTCGGCAAAAAGATCACCGCTCCTTGAAGGCGCTTGCGTGCGGTGAAGACCAGGGGGCATCGTCCGTGCAAACGGAGAAACATCAAGTTTCTTCAGTCCTTTTCTTTTTTCGTCTTACCAGAAGCTTTTTTCTCGATCGCCGATCGCACGTAAGCGGTAGTTGTTTTGACGGTGACTAATTTGTTGGCATCGGTATCAGGAATGTCGATTTGAAATTCCTGTTCCAGTGCCATGACCAGTTCGACGCAGTCTAGTGAATCGCATCCAAGATCCTTTATAAAATTGCTCGCAGGTGTGATTTCACTAACATCTTTTTTGAGCTGTTTTGCAATCACATTTTGAACGCGCTCAGTGATTGATGCTTTGAAGCTTTGCTTCTTAGTTGTCTCTTTCTCTTCTTTCTCTTCTTGCGCAAATGCCTTTTGCACGAGAATGCTAGGTGGACTGGAGCCGGCTAGCGCTGCTCCAATCGTGCTGATTGTCAGGACTGCGGTAAGTTGCTTCATACTGTTTCTAATTGGCATTGATGCGACCTCTTGTACCCTTCTTCCGCTCCAGCAAGTTTATTCACAATATCAAGCTTCTTGACAATCTGCTCTGTTTTGACCTCTCCAGATTTTGATTTTCTAAGAAATGTTCGGCACTTTGTTGCTGCTGACAAGGTCATTGATCTCGTAGACTTATTGACCGGTCCGACTAAGGAGATCGTTGTGATGCAAAAGAACCGAATAGTTTCATACGCAGCCAATTTTATCATTGCCGCGCTTTGCTCTCTTGGCGCAATCGCCCCTGCCCTGGCGGGTGACAATGATTTCTTCGGTAGCTCGGTTCCTGGAGGCGGCGGTGCCCAACAGCAGCCGCAGCAGGCCGCCAATCCATACGCCGATCCAACCGTGCCGCGTGGCGACTATACGACTGATGAAAAGCGCATGCAGAAGAAATACAAGGCCAGCATTCAGCATTGCAAAGGGCTGATCGCCAAAGGCGAGCGCATGATGGAAGCCGGACAGCGCGGACATAATGACAAAGAGTTCAAGAAAGGCAAGATTCTCAAAGAGATTGGAGAGAAGCAGCTCGCGGAGCTCAACGCTAACAATCCTCTGGCTGACATCCTCGATGATAAATCAATGGAAAAGAAGCCAAAAACCGCTACCACTCAGACGACAACTACGCAATAATAGACGGTTCGAGGTCGCCCTCCATCCGACGAATTGCGCATGCTTAATATCCGGAGGCTGCGCGGCCGCCGCTGTAAGTCGATGACTGCAGTGTGGAGTATCGCAAACCGTTCTAAGAAGGGATGGCACGCAATAGTATTGTATGGTCGGCGGCGGTGACCGCGCGAGTGCGCGAATGCCCCTGGGAAAAGGATGAGATAGGCAATGGGTATGCGATTTGACATTACGGAATCAATCGGCAACACACCGCTTGTAAGACTGAACACGCTGACGCAAGACTTGAAAGCGACTGTCGCGGTCAAGCTGGAGTCAATGAATCCGCTTGGTTCGGTGAAAGATCGCATCGGTGTTTCGATGGTGCAGGAGGCTGAAAAGGCGAGGCTGATCAAGCCGGGCTCCACCTTACTAGTCGAGCCGACTTCGGGTAATACCGGCATCGCATTGGCTTTTGTGGCGTCCGCACGGGGTTATCGGTTGATTCTTACGATGCCCGAGACGATGTCTATTGAGCGTCGCAGCATGCTGTCCGCGCTGGGTGCCGAGCTCGTTCTTACGCCTGGAGCAGAAGGTATGAAAGGCGCGCTTGCGAGAGCTGAGCAGCTGCTGTCCGAAAATAACAATGCATTCATGCTCCAGCAGTTTAATAACAAGGCTAATCCTAAAGTCCATCGCGAGACTACTGCGGAAGAGATCTGGCGTGATACCGATGGCAAGGTCGATATTTTTGTCGCCGGTGTTGGCACGGGTGGCACCATCACTGGTGTCGGTCATGTTTTGAAACAGAGAAAACCAACTGTGAAAATCGTGGCGGTAGAACCGAAGGACAGTCCCGTCATTACGCAAAGTCTTGCTGGACAACCGCTGCAGCCGGGACCGCACAAGATTCAAGGGATAGGCGCCGGCTTCATCCCCGGAGTGCTCGATCTGTCGGTAATCGATGAAGTTTTTCTGGTCACGAATGAAGAGTCTTTTGAAATGGGACGCAAGCTTCCGAGAACCGAGGGCATTCTTGCTGGTATCAGCAGCGGTGCGACGGTTCATGCCGCTCTCGAGCTGGCGAAGCGTAAGGAGAACGTAGGTAAGCTAATCGTAGCGATAGTGGCAAGCACCGGTGAGCGCTATCTCTCGACACCATTGTTTCAACAGCAGAGCATGCCGCAGACTGCCAGCGTTTAACCAGTTGCGAACCTTCGTAAGTTTTTCAGTGCTACCGTCCGCGGTGCGACTTTGCTGATTCCTGCAACTGTTTCTTGCTGAGATCCTTGTCCGTCGATTCGAGAACGTACGCGAAAATCAGAGGTGCTACGATGCTGGCATCAGACTCGATGACGAAGCGCGGCGTCTTGGGCGTAATTTTTCCCCAGGTGATCTTCTCGTTAGGAAGAGCTCCGCTGTAGCTTCCGTAGGACGTGGTGCTGTCCGAAATCTGGCAGAAGTATTCCCAGCATCTGCAAGATCCTTTGATGTCTTGCTCGATCAATGGGACGACGCAGATCGTGAAGTCGCCGGCGATGCCGCCGCCAATCTGGAAAAATCCGAGAGCATTGTTTTCGCTCTCTTCGAGATACCAGTTCACTAGCTTGTGCATCTGCTCGAGCCCGGACTTCATTATGCTGAAAGACGAGATCTCTTTCTTATAGACATGCGAAACGAAAATATTACCCATCGTGGAGTCTTCCCAACCTGGAGTCCAGATCGGTAGATTCTTCTCGCAAGCGGCATAGAGCCAGGAGTCTTTGACATCAATGTTGTAGCTTTCTTTGAGAACGCCGCTTCGGAGCAATTGGTACATGTACTCGTATGGAAAATATCTGGCGCCTTCCTTTTCAGCTTTCTGATAGAGCGCGAGGAGATGTTTTTCCACTTTTCGAAAAGCGCTTTCCTCTGGTATGCAGGTGTCGGTTACGCGGTTGAGACCTTTGTCGCGCAGCTCTACTTCCTGCTCTGCCGTCAATTCGCGCCAGTTGGGAATGCGAACGTATTCGTCGTGTGCGACGAGGTTGAATATATCTTCCTCGAGATTTGCGCCTGTGCAAGTGATTGCATGAATCTTGTCCTGGCGAATCATTTCTGCCAGCGAGACACCCAACTCGGCTGTGCTCATTGCACCAGCCATCGTCAACAACATCTTGCCGCCGCCATTTAAATGATCTACATAAGCTTGCGCAGCGTCCTTTACAACGGCAGCGTTGAAGTGTCTGTAGTGATGATCGATGAATGCTTTGATACTCATTTCTTGTCTCCAGTGCAAAAGCTCTTGACTGGCGCAATCCAGCCGAAACCAATCGATGATACACAAAGCGTATTCTATAGAAAAGCCCCGAGATAAAGCGGAAACATGACAAAACTGATTGCGATTGATACAGATTTCATGGTGCAAACCCAGCAGTGCTAAGGTCGGTGTCCAATTATTAATTTACTGGGCTCCGACGAGAGGCTGACAAGACCTTACGAATTCAGTAATTTGGGAGCGATAGAGGTCGATGTCTTTGCCGAAAACAGGCGTTCCAAAGTCGTTGTGGTTGCTGTTCGGCGCTATAACAAGGATTTGAGGCTGTGTTCCCTCGGCGTAGATGGCTTTGCTGTGGTGGCACGGGATTGTCGTGTCTTGTTGTCCAGCCAAAAGTAGAATC
>CAZISK010000642.1:0-5250 GCA_964541355.1 uncultured Candidatus Obscuribacterales bacterium | reverse complement strand
ATTGTTCGCGAAATGTTCGCGGGCTATGATATCGCTAATGGTGACGAAGTGAACAAAAGCAACAAGTTGTTCGGGAACAACCTAATAATGCTTGAAGTGATTGTAGGGGTTATCCCACCTTCTTGCGAAGTGATCAGTGATCCATTCGGGATTGATGACAATCACCAGTCCGAGGACCAGGAAAAGACAGAGACCAAGCGAGAAAAGCCACAGCATACGAAAATTATCACCTACCTGTGAATTCGAATGAGTGAATCGACTAACGACGTAGATTGTGCGGTCTAGATGTTTAAGGTCGGGTTAAAAAGGCCCGTCCAGTGATTGATTATATATAAGCTATTGCACCATATCACAAATGTTGCGATTTATTGCGAGCGCCAGGATCCACTCATACTAAGGTTCTCCAGAGCCCACCAGTTGGGCATGGATTGCGGTTGTCAGAAGTATGCCCACTTGGCAAAGCGGTCTCCAAGCGGAAAGGTTTTATCTTGATTAAGAGCAATACCAAGCTCCTTGCTACCGTATCTGGTGCCTCGAAAACAAGCAAGATTGGCAGTTGACGGGCTTTTTCCCATACTTCGCGCTTGCCCCCATTCACAGATACGCGATCCACTCCCTTTCGATATCCGTCAGACATCTGGCGCTCGACTGCAATCCCGGTACTAACTCTCGTTTTACAAAGGGCACAATCCAATCCAAATCGCCCCGAAACAAAACCGGCGCCCATAGGGCGCCAGCTCATTACTTCCAGACTGATTTGCAACTTATATATGATGCAAATCAACATCGATGTGCAAGACATTGTCCGGTAGTTCGGAAACAACCGTGACGGTACCCTCGAGATCAGGCTTGGTCTTCTTGCTGGGCACGCTGGTCGTCTGAGGCGTGGACGAGCTTGGCGTGACCTCTGGTTCCAGACTCTTGTCGGTGTTGGTGCGGGTCGATTGATTCTTCGGTCGATTGCTCGCCACGACGCGCGTGGGTTTGCGCTGAGGCTTGGTCTCGACCTTTTCCGGACGCTTTTCCGGAGGAGGCAGAGATGCGATCTTAGTGGGAGCCGGTTCTGAGTAATGAACCAGTACTCTCTGCGGTATCAAATCTTTGGCGCCGGTCATCGCAGAAGCGATCAGTGTCGGCGAATCTTTTGGACCAGACAGATAAGCCTTTGCATCTATAGGAGTGCGTGACAAAAGCAAGCTCACCTTTTCCGTACCCGGATTATCGTCGAAAGTCAGAAATCCGGAACTGGGTATGACATAGTCTTCGCCGCGCCTCACCTTATTGTCGTCGCCGGAGCCCTGGTCTGGAAACAGCACGGACTGTTCTCCTCGGCTGCCACTCTTCAACAAGATATAGGCGAATCCATCAACATTTGATTTGACGTGAAATCTTATCTTGTCGCCGTTTCTAAAACCAAACTTGTTAGTCACTTTACTGAGATGACCGTCCCTGTGAAGCTCGATGTAATACTGAACGCCAGTATTCAGCGACTTGTATGGGCTATCCAGCTGCTCGAAGAACAGCCCTTTGGCGCCGTCTCCGGATCCATCCGCCATCGCCGCAGTAGTGCCCAAGCCGGCTACTGCCAGAGCGATTAGCAGCGAGACTATGCGCTTCTTTCGTGAAATCATGTCCTTAGCTCCTTAGCGAAAGCGTTATCCCTTGCGGTGCTCTATCACCCATTTCCTGACGTATATATTACCTGTATCCGAGCCTTCGTAACTATTGAGTTTAGATTGATCTATACCGTCCAAAACCTGTTTTTTGAATTCAGAGGACGGCAGCTCGATCCCTTTCTCACTTTTACCATTTGCTATTAGCTTTTGGCATTGTAGGAATACTCGGTTGACGAGCTCTTCGTCTGTGAGAAAGCCCAGCTTGTGCTGACTGGCAATGACTACGAGCGTTTCTCTACCGGGCGAGTCATGAATCGTCAAACCGGTAAACTCAGCGCTTTTTTCGTCGATTTTTTCGTGCACATCGCTTGGAATGGTGAAACTTTCTCCTGACTTGAGCTCCTTGTTGTTGACTGTGTCGACTGGGTAAATTAGGGAGGCTTGGTTTTCCTTGTCACTGCTGCCCTGATAGAAAAGATAGAGGTAGCTCGGCTTCTCACATTTGAGATTGAGGTAGATCATGTCGCCTTCGATATAGGCTTTTCCATCGGGCTGCGCTTGCCAACGCATCTCCTGCTTATCTTTAAGCTCTGGTGGATGGACTTTTTGGAAAACGGTTAGTTGAGTCCATGGTGAAGCGGCGGTTTTAGCCGAATTGCTGGTGCTCGCAGTCGTTGTCGTCGGCTCGC
This sequence comes from uncultured Candidatus Obscuribacterales bacterium, assembly GCA_964541355.1. Taxonomy (GTDB): domain Bacteria; phylum Cyanobacteriota; class Vampirovibrionia; order Obscuribacterales; family Obscuribacteraceae; genus JADYXR01. The sequence goes on along the minus strand of CAZISK010000642.1, from coordinate 2,945 downwards.
TGGACTCGCTGGTGTCGCTGGACCCGATGGGCTCGACGACCTCAGCATCTTGAACGAGGTTGGCAGATGGCAATGTGGTGAGGTAATAAGCACCGCCACCAACGATCGCAACTAAACCGATGATGCATCCAAGAATACTGGCAATCAAAGGAAGGATGGACGTCTTGGGCGGTGTGACCGCTTTGTCGCTTCGTATCGGCTTGGGATCGATGTCTTTCAACAAGCGTTGTCCGCAAGACTTACAGAAGCGAGCCGCATCGAGACTGCTTCTTCCACAACGAGGGCAGTCGACGCGAGCAACTTCTCGACAACCGCCTGCAGTAGGTTTGTCCTTTCGCGAAAATTCAGGGGTCGGAGCGTCGACAAGAGTAAGCTTCTGAACCAGCTGGTTTTCGCCGCCACCCTTAAGACACTCGATAACAGAATCAACCCAGAGCATCGCCTGAAGAGATCCTTCTTGATTCTGGGCAAATTCGTCGGGAGGCAGCTTTCCGCAATGCATTCCGATGACCTGCCCATCTTTCAAAATGGGACTTCCGGCAGATTTAGGAACAAGCCTGATGTTATGCACAAGATGCCAGGGATCGTTCTCCCGAATCGTGCCGAGCAAACAGCCTTCACGCACCAGCGCTTGTGAAGTCAAGCTGTCTCGATAAACATTGGTAATTCGATCCCACGGAGCAAGCTTGGCTTGAACAGAGAGTCCCAAAGGGTTTAGTGCGGACGGCTCAGTTTGACTGGGCTCCTCCGAGGCTGGTGCAATCTGCTTTGTCTTGATCAGCTCGTGAAGCGTTTGAAAGATTGCGCAATCATCGATGTTGGCGAGTTGCCAGAGCTGCTTGACCGGAGTACCGCCATCGAAAAGATCCCAGAGCATACGAGCGTAGTCCTTCATCTCGCCGGGAAGGACCTCGACATTTGGCTCTGGGCGCGTTCTGACGTAGCAATTTGAAGTGTCGCCGATCTGATTAAGGACTTTCTTTAGCTCATCCACTCGCCGATGGGACTCAATAAGAAGCATCTCGGCGGGTCGTGCTATCGGCTTGGTGACCTCCCAGTTAGGACAGGGCGTGGACCAGAAGAAGAAGTTGCCCTTCAGGTCCTGCGAAACGATTTGATAAATCGCCATCTCATTGACGAGATTGGCATATTGAGCGTACATGAGCCTGCCGTTCTGGCAAAATATGCGGGCAACCGGATGATTGCGGTCGTCACAGATCGTCAGGACACCCTCTTTACGGGCGTTAGTGATGGTTTGGACGACGACGTAAAGGTCGATTTCACCAAGGTTGCCGCCCAGGCCCTGGTCTCTTGGCGGTAAAGGCAGCGACAAGCTCTTGTTGATTCGGAAGCTCATGTCCTCCGAGATATTGGTAAGAGCCGGTGTCAGTCTTAAAACCGCTGCATTGTATTGCTGCAACGGCAAATTAGGCATAGGCTCGGTAAGTGCTACCTGAGCCAACATCGCCGCCATTTTCAAGTCAAAGCGCGGATGAAAAATCGCCGAGTCAACCCCGAACTCCCGCCCCACCCCGGGAAAAACGATCTTGAGAGCCGGCCAGAAAGTTGTATAACCAAAGACGAGGTGGGCACACGTAGCCGCCTTGGCCTCATCGATCACCCAGGCATTGCCCAGCGCCGTGCCATCTACACGGTCTACAAGGATGCCAACCGAGTTGGCGACCGTCTTAATGTCAATAGATGTAGCGCTCGCAGTCATGTAAAGAGCTAGGGTAACTCCAGAGTCCTTTCCATACAAGTATAAAAGCTTCTTATTGATGTGATGGCGTCCAATCACTGCCGCATTGCGAAATGCGCCACAAACGCTGGAAGGCATCACAATAATCAGAGACAATCTAGTCGCGATTTTTAGGAGCGTGCCAATATTTATCTGGCGCACCTGGTCTGTGAGGTTTAGCTCGATGCTTGTAGGCGGTGTAGATTTCAGTGGGGCAAAAACCGTCCCGAACGACACCTGGTTGGTCACAGGAGAGATTGGTTCTTTAGGTCTGGAGATAAAAAGCGTAAAGAATACCGGTGCTCATGCGCTTGCAAAGGAGTTATCGGGGTTAAACGAATTACGCACGATCGGCATGGACTTCCCATTCTCTCTGCCAGTTGAGTTTTTGAAATTTCTGGCACGAAAGTTGGAAAAGCCGGAATTCGAGGAGTGGCAAAATATAGCGGAAGCGCTCGTTTTCATGAATTTCGAGCAGTTTAAGCAATTCGCTGATGAATACGCGATTCAGGGGCTTCGATTTACAGATTCCAAGTCGCTGAGAGTAGCAAAAAGCCCATTGCATACCGCAAATCCGTCCATGATTCAGATGACATTCCATGGCATCCGGCTGCTTGCAACCCTTGATCCAGAGAAATACAGCGTTCTTCCTTTTCAGGATGACGATCCGAAGCGCTGCACCCTTATCGAGGTTTACCCCAGAGAAATCCTGTACATACTTGGTCTCGCCGACAAGGGCTACAAAGCAGCAAAAGACAAGAAGGGGCAGGAAAAGGCGCATGAAGTCAGGAAAGAGATTGTCACTGGATTGATTAATCTCAGGGAGAAAGGCAACTCAAAATACCAGGGATGCCCGCGTTTGCATATCGACAACAGTATCAAAGGCGCCATTATCGCGTCAGACCACGCTGTTGATGCACTTGTTGCTTGTTACGGCGCCGCACTATTTTTTGGCAACCCCACCTTTTTCCCGGATCCCTGGAAGGTCAGCAACGAAAACCTGCTCCTGGAAGGCTGGATCTACGGACCAGGCAAGCTCTTGGAAGGTTAGCGCGAAAAGCACCATCGCCAGTTTGGTATCCGAACTTTACGATCGGAAAGCCAGGCTACGCCTGCTTTTCAAGCCACCGACCGGAGCTTGAGAACCAACGTCTTATCTCCCGTTCTCATCCGGTATATAATGAGCCCTCGTGCACAGATTGAGGAA
>CAZISK010000641.1:0-5250 GCA_964541355.1 uncultured Candidatus Obscuribacterales bacterium | reverse complement strand
TCTTTGCCGTCTTATTATTTGCGCTTCTCAATTCGCACTTTAGTTTTGTGCCGCTTTTCCTTCTTGCGCTTCCGCAAAGCTACGTGCTGGCCTCCGTATTGGATGGTTTCATTTGGGTAGCGTTTTGGTCTCTGCTCGCGCTCTCAAGCTGTCAACTTCTAGATGGTATCACCGGGCGCTCGACTGGGAGCAAGGGAGTCTCGCCGGCACACGAAAGCCCTGATCGGAACTTCTCCGAGAAGCGAGGAGCCGACCTGGACGGAAGTTTCACTGGGAGCGCCGGCGTCTCGCCGGCATTTGAAAGCGCTGATCGGAGCTCTCCCAGCAATCGCTACGCAACCGCTCAACCTCGCCAGGAACGCATCGTTCTGTGGGGGGCGGCCGTCGTCTTCAGCATAATTACAATTTGCTCGCTAGTATTTGATCCGGCGCGGACGGAATGGTATACCGAGATCTCGACCAAGGATGATGTTTTGAAACTTTCACGGGCTCTGCCTGCACGCCCGCCTGGTCCGACGGCTGCGACCAGTTTCGTGTTAGTAGACTTGCAGAGTAAAAGACCAACTCCAGAGGTTTTCCTGGCAGTAAATGGCAGGCGCTCGGCGCCGCCTATACCGGTTATGGAGCTTATGCATGATCGCAAGGATGCAGCGGAAATCTTTGCCTTGCAGGCGCAGGCAATGACGGTCGATCCAAGATCATTCCGGCATTGGTGGGCGTTTCCACTGGCTACCGAGGATTTGAAGTTCGATGCCGAAAATGAAATCTTGCTCAAGGCGGATTTGGAAAACGGAGTGGATAATGCTGATCCATTTGCTATATTCGGCGACTATCCCATAGCTGAGCAATCGAACTCAATAAATCTTCCGTCGATAAATAAGTTTTCCTGGGTGAAAGGATTTGTGACGATCGATCGACGGGATCCGCGTCCTTATGAGGTGATGATTGTCAGGGGGCGACAGGGTTCGTCCAGTTTCAATGAATCTACGGATGATTTATCAAGATGTATTGGAAGACAGTTTGGCAGAGTAAGACTGATGTTCTACGTCCCCCCTGTGGCGGCAAACAATGCTTCTGGCGTCAGGGAGCCTGTCAAGCAGGAAGTTTTGTTCCAAAGGAAAGAGGAGAGTGTCATCGTGGGTGGAGACCCTTCGACTATGACGTTGACGGGAGCTGGTGTTCACTTCCCTGCAAGCGAGGACGGGTGCAGTTTCTACGAGCTCAATTGTGAATTGCAGCCGAGCAAGAATCGCACTATTGGTAGTATCACTGTTTCGTTCCAGGCTCCAGGTAAGGCCGATAAGTTCTCCTCTCCTTGGTGTCCAATGGCTCTAACTCTGACGTCGAACGGCTGGCAGCGATTTACCTTTGTCGATCGACTTCCCGACGATTTAGCATCCAGGCAGGATTTGACCGCTGCTGTTTCGATAGCGCCATTCCCAGCTGACAGGCTTTTCCTTCACCGCAGAAGCGCACTGAGGGACTCGGTTAAGGTCCGCAATGTTGAGCTTAAGAGGTTCGTCCTCTCGGTGCCGAAGGGCTCGAACGTAGACGGAGAACGACTCTACTAAGGCAAGAGTCGGCTTTGGGACGCATCAGCAAACAGGGTTGTTCAACTTCGAGATTTTCTCACGACAACGAGAACCCCACGGCTGCAGTCGTGCGTGAGGTGCGGACGGAGACGGCTTGCTCGTTCTTTTGAAGCGCACGCCCAACGCATGCAATTCCAGACCGAGGAAGTGAGGTTTCTCCTCGTTCAATCCAGCAGTAGCGCAGCGACTGAGAGCCGCTGCGCCAAGGATTGAGATTATGGAAGTCGAAAGGATTCGGTGTTTTACGAAACCGATGACTTGATGACGCAGATAGCGGTTGGGCGCTTGACGCGCAAGACGAGCGATTCGTAAACGCGAAACCGATAGTTCATATCGCTTGGCCCGAGATAGGCGATCGCCAGGTCTTCTGCAACTGCAATGTCGAAATTCTGCGATCCGGTCGAAAGCAGCGCCGCGGTGCCTGTGGGAACCTGCGGGCTCCAGACGACTCCGTCCGAGCAGAGTTTGCTTAGCTGCTCGAGCTCGAGCACGGGCGACTCTTTGACGGGCTTGAGGAGCTGTTCGTACATGTCTACTGATGTGAGAAGAACGTACGGGAAATGATGATTGGCATCGAGCAATTTCTTGAGCGCTGCATAAACATCTTTAACTGGATCGCCGGCTTTGCTCCAATCGCCGCCTTTGACACTCAACGAACCAGGGCAGTTAAGCAATCCGTGGATGCCGAGATCTTTGTTACCGTTGAAGATCAAATCATCCTCAGCATCTCCGACCTGATGAGCCGCTCTGACGGCGTTGGCGACATCTAGAGGTGAGCGGGCATCCAAACTCCACTTCACGTCTCTCCAGTGGAGAATGAAATCCTTATAGATGAGCGGAATACGCACGTAGGTCTCTTTCTCGTGCGCGCCAATCGGATGTGGATCGGGCTTGCCTTCGAGATCGATTTCAGCGGGCTCGTCCTTCTTGATTGTTTCCAGCGATACTGTCTCGACGCCGGCACCAAGTGGTCCAAACAGAGCCATGAGCTTACGTGCCACCACGGTCCTTCTGACCTCCTTGATGGCTGCTTGCAGCATGTTTTCTGCTTGATCCGGACTAAGTGGTAGATCAGTTAGTCTCTGATGAGTTTTCCACACAATTAACCTCCTTGGTTCCACATTGGACCTACTGTCCATCCGCGAGTTTCCGGCTCGGTAGAGGGCGAGTTGGTTGACGATTTGCTCTGGTATCCGCTTCCGTGATGAGCCGAATGGCTCTGATGTGATTCCTGTGATTTGTGGCTCTGGGCGCCATGGGAGTGTCCGCCCTGAGCGTGTTGTTGACCATGTGCTTCGTGCGAATGCTGTTGTTGTGAACCGTGGTGGTTCTGTCCACCATGACCCTGGTGCTGATGTGCGCCTGCCTTCTGTGCGACGGCACCGTATTCGGTACCCTTTGTTGGTGGCGATGTGCCGGCTTCCACATGACCACTTGGTGTGCCGAGCAAGTCTTTTTGCCACTCTTGATGTTCTTCAATAAAGTGATGAAGCAATTCTTGCTTTAGATCAAGTGGCATGGTGCCTTCGCCCATAATCTTCTGCAGAATGTAGCTATGATCCAAAAGCTTTTGTGTGAGCGCAGATGGGCTGGTGCCGTGCAGGTGGTGAAGCTTAGCGGTATTCTCGCGCTCTTCAAGAATAATGTGATCGATCAGTCGTAATTTTAGATCACTGTTGAGTCCTGTTTCACTCAAAAAACGATGAAAGGTCTCGGTGTGGTCGGCAATGTTATGCAAAATCTCTGCAACGTCAGTCACGGCACACTCCTTTGATGCTCTTGTCCTGGCACTCGCTGACAACAGCGAAGGCTTGATGACGGCATCGATGCAACAATCGTATGTCAGGACCCGCCATTGTAGGACCAATTGGAGCTTTCGGAAAATACACTCAAAAGGGCATCGGATGGGCGTTCTCAACAATGATGAGAATCGTTCGCGCAAATGCGATTGAATCACAAGAGGCGTATGTCCTTCTACAGTTGGGCTTTTCGAGATTATCGACAGTTCGAAGAAGATAATGAATTGCGAACGTCCTTGATAAAATTTGCACGATTTGAGATCCGTTCGTTAAGCAATCCCATCTTGACGTCGTGTTCTTATCGGAACTGTCGGCAAGCTGTAAAGCAGTTGGCTTATAAAATCGCTGTCGGGGAACAATGGAGTGACGATTGCCCTGCCGGGAGGAGTTGACCGTGAACGATAAAGACGATGATTTTCAAAATGCCTGGTTTTCTCAATCTTCGGTGACCACAACTGGGAGTTTTAAGAAGGCCTCTCCCGTTCTGCAGAATATGGAAGAGATCAAGAAGTATGCATATGACTCTTTCGATCGACTTGATGCAAATGGCAATGGTTTTATCGAGACTGACGAACTCGTCGCGGCTATGAACGATGCAAGCACTCCGATGCGCGACAAGTCGTACATTCATTTTCTTCTTTCAAATCAAGCAGACATAGCGAGCGCCGCGCATGAAGGTCATGAGGATCAGAAAGACGGAATCTCGCGTGTGGATTTGGAGCTTTATTTCAGGCTGGTGTTGAGCCGCATAACATAATCTCGACGGTCTCCAATTTACCGGCTATCCTCACCTTATCAAAGACTACTTGCAGTCTCGAATGGCATGGTGATTGTAATTGCGTGCGGGATCGCGCTCAGATTCTGGGATTTAAAACGTGCGGTCGTCTGGGGCGATGAAGGAATGACAATGATGTGGGTGTCTGGGCACACCTACGCCACGGCCTATCCGAAGTTCGCAGATCAAGTAATAACGCTAGAGAAGCTCAGAAAATACACTCAAAAACCTACCTTACGGCAGGTTGCAGGAGGTCTGTCTCGTTGGCGCAGTCGTTGCCGGAATCTCAGATCGTATCTGGGCAGTTGGTTGTGATGCTATGCAGATTTTTTTTGATCTGGTTGATCGGAATCATCGGGATCCGACTCGATAGGCACCAGATTTGATGGCGAACTCTGGGCGAAGAAATCATATGTGGGTAACAGCTCCGGGCAGGCTGTCGGCATCAAATCCGGGCAAGCTGTCGGCAAGAAGACGTGATGATCCGAGATACCGTAGTTGTGTTGCTCCACTTCGAGCTCGCAGTTGTGGTGAGGTCTTCGCCGTTTCCTTTCTTCCACCTTCGCATGTCGAATGCCGTATTTTGAGCGGAGCAAATACATATGACAGTCGTGTCCTGCGTGTTTGTAATTGCCCCAGGTAGATGGTTTCACCTTTCGTGGTGGAGGCTCTCGAATAAAAGCGAGCCAGTATGCCGCGAACAGAATTGCAGTTTCTGCCAGGATTATCAAAAGAATAAACATAGTTTGACCTTTAGCGGTCCTCAAGACGATGCACTGGTAGCGCTTCTCCCTTCGTCTTTCATTGTTGTTATTGCTACCAGGAAGAGAACCGACTTCATCGACAGCGATAAAGTTATCTTTGTTCCGTTTAAGAACGGGTAAAGGCCTTCATTAAAACTGCGGTTTCGGGGATCGTTGATTTTGTGGCTGAAAACGAGCTTTTCAAAAGATTTAGCGAAAATTGACATCTAAAAAAGTGGTCAACCGTGAAATCATATACTATAGAAATCCGTACAGGTTTTATTTCGACGTAAGCATTCACTCCGAGACGTTCAAGTCTGACTCCTGGAGATCGTTTGCGG
>CAZISK010000640.1:0-5266 GCA_964541355.1 uncultured Candidatus Obscuribacterales bacterium | reverse complement strand
TGCGATTATTCGCGGATTCGAGATGCCCTCCACCGCTACGTTCAAGGCTTGTCCTGGACCGTCCGGTAAACATGCTCCTCCGCAGGACTGCGATGATAGTTTTATGCCTAGCGCTGAAGAGAGCTGGTGTGTTGCCGAAGTATGCAAGGACTGCGGCATTCCGGATGATATTATCTATGGTGCTTTTGTTTAGACCGCGCGATGAACTCCGTCGCCGGCAATCTGGTTAAACCTAAGCCTATTGGTGAGGCTAAGCGCCCAACTGCGATGGCGCGAAGCGGCGGCGCCCACGGGAGATCATATGATAGAGCTGGCGAGTGAGCCACATGGTGCCGGGCAGAATGTAGAGCACGGCAGCGATCTTTCCGAATGGCAGATTTTTCAAAATGATCGGAATCGCTTCCGGACCTTCCCACTCTTCGCCGAACTCGTCGATAAGTAGAAGGCTCCACGGGGAGCGATCGAGAAGCCGAGTGAGATCTTTGGCTCTCGGATTTGCTGAATCTCTGTCGACAAAGGTGAAGCTGTGGCGCTTATCCCACCACTTGAGCATGGCGCCGAGATTGCGTACAACGGCACAGCGCTCGTCGCAAACGATTGTAAATGATAGGGACTCCTGGCATGTATTGGCTACGGTATCCATGACAAGTGCGCCTTCCTGAAAATTTATTTTGGAGTTCGTTAATTTTAGCATCGCTTTAGCTTTGTGAAAAGAGCGCAGGGATCAAATTTTTTGTACTCTTTGGAACTTCCGGGGAAGCCCTTGGAAACAGGTTGTCATGCGGGTTGAGTATGTATTCATGTATATAAATGAAAGTGCGGGGTAAGAGAGCCGCCTTTCGTTGAGTGGTGGCGCCCACAGTGGCGCGTACTTCGGAACATTGAAAATACTAGAAAAGATAGTAAATATCGTGCGAGTTGAAAACGGCACCGCAGGCTGGTTTGCCGTGCCGTTTCAACCGTCCGATATCCTCCGGCTGGCGTGGGAGACGCGCAGCCCGTGAGGATAGACGTACCCTGGGCGGGATCAGGTTTAGGACAGGCGCGGGCAGCTGTTCCCAGCCATCTGATCGAGATCCTTGAGACGCTCCGGAACGGGCGGGTGATTCTCACCCAGCCGTCGCCACCATCGCCGAATGCTGGCGAAGATACCACCTCTGGTGCCCTTGTTCTGGTCGCCGCCGGTGAACTCCTCATCGAAGGAGCTCACGAACAGCAGCGGACGCAGACCGCTGGTGAGCAGGCGGTAGCTGATGTCGGGACCGCTGTTGAAGTTCATCCACTGCACGATCTTCTGCAGCGCCGTGGAGAGGGCGCAGGGATTGCCGGTCCACTGAGCAGCCAGCGCGTCGGCGTGGCTCTCGCGGCAGCGGCTGACGAACAGCGTCACCAGTCGCGCGAAGATGCTGATCAGGTAGAACAGCACCGCCATTACGAAGAAGCCGGCGATGCCGCCGGTCGCCGCGAAGAAGCCACGCTTCTGGCGCTTGACCTTCTGATCGAGCTTATCCAGAAGATTGGTCTGCCGGCGCGAGGTGAACAGTGAGTTGAACAGCCAGGGCAGCCCTTGGGCGAGCACGAGGCTGAACATCGAGCCGAGGATCGCCGTGAACGAGGTGATCATGACGTCGCGGCTCTTCACGTGACCAAGCTCGTGAGCGAGCACCGCTTCCATCTCTTCGTCGGTTAGCCCGACGTCAAACAAGCCTTCGGTGGCGGCGATGAACGATTCCTTCGGGTTGCGGCCGGTGGCAAAGGCATTGGGCACCGGCATCGGCGAGATGTAGACCGGCGGCTTGTGGGTCAAGCCGGTCTTCGGGAAGAGATTGTCGACGATGCGAACCAGGCGCGCGTGCTCCGGGTCGCTCATGTCGGGCTCCTGGCACCGCATCAGCGTCTTGACCAATGTGCCGCTGTAATACCAGCCGACGATCGGGAAGAGAACCCACAGTCCGATCAGCACGGTGCCGATGGACCAGTGGAAACCGACCAGCCAGACGCCGCCGACGGTCAGAAAAGCCAGGAACAGAATGCCAAGCAGCGTCTGAATGCAGGTCTTGGTCAGACGGCGCGAGATAGCGGAGGTGTCGTGATTAGCCATCCAAGTACCCCTTCGTGATAGTTGTTGTGTGCAAAGGCAACCGCAGCGCCAAAAGCCGAACGGTCTGGCGAGGGAACCTGTACAAACCCGCAGCCAATGCGGGTTTGTTTGAAGCAGAAATCTAGGAGCTGAGAAGAGCCAGCGGAACAGTCTCAAGCTTGTTCGTGTTCGTGCTCGATGCCAACCATTCGCTGGTGTTCCCAGAGAGAGTTGGTGCCCTTTTCGAATCGACCCTACGCCGTTGAGAGAATCTCAGGCCGTGGTCAGGTTAGAAATGAGCATGTGAGCTGCGAGGAGAGCTGTCGACGACCAGGTTCCAGATACTAACTCAAAGCTGGAGCAATCACTCACCGCCCACTTTTGAGGTGGGAAGTTAGATGTGGAAACGGGCTACTGAGAGACGATTTTGGGAGTAAAACCAAGGAAAATGACGTGTGATATTTGAACTGAATGACTCTAGTGAAAATGTCATGATTGGCTCAACAGGGTTTCTTTAGACGAAATGAATCTACTCTGTATATTGCCTGGCAAGCGCATCTTGACATTCTCGATTACAGCTCGCGCAGCTCGCGATCGAACTTGCCGGGCCGTCGATGTGCCCTGTCGGCGCCTCCCGGATGGCACATGTAGCAGACTGGCTCAAAAGCCGCTTGCAACCAGGCGAAATTCTAGACATCGACCTGACCTGCACAGCCGATGCCACTAAAGGTGACATCGTTTCATTGCGCTCGGTTGTATCCACGTCCTCCCGAAAAGGCTCCTGACGATCAAGACAACCGCTGCACCAGCTCCTAACAATGGTGGTTCCCGCAAGTCACCAGACCCTTACTGGCGCTTTTCATCACCACAACAGGACTTGCTGTCTGGTTTGCGTTTGGAGTTGGCTATTGTGCCTTTATTGTTGTCCGTCGTGTCGTCAGCCTTTTGTTTCGAAGTCGAGCTATTGTCCTTCTTTCCCCAGAGTCGCTCCGCTTTGTATTTCTTGAGGGCGGCGCTCTCTTCTTCGAATGGATACTCTTTGGCGTAGCGCTTATCGATGAATTTTTGAATGTCGGCGAGCGACTTGCCTTTCTTGTGGAATTTCAAGGCCAGGATCGATTCTTCCTGGCAAATGTGACAGTCGACGCCGTGATCGCTGGTAAAGCAATCTAGAAGGGAGCCGTGGCAATCGGTCAGGTCACAGCCGCAGTAGCAAAACAGCTTTGCGCAGATGTCCGGAATCTCTTTTGCTGCCTGGTAGCCTGCCTTCACCAAACCAACGTAGTTGGTCGGATCGAGAACCTCCATCTTTGCTGGTGGCTTGCCGGTATCACCATCGGCTGCCTGAGCCCCGGCGCTCACCGCGAGGAGGGACACGAGAGTCAGTGTCGTGAAGGTCGCGAATCTAGCTGTTTTCAAGAATGCCGTCATAACACATAGTTGTAACAGGTTTTCCACGGTGTCCACCACTCATACCCTCGATTTTTGTCTTGCTTAACAGCAATCGCGACGTTAAGAAGAGTATTGGTTAACAAGCGGTCAGGCTATCTTCCTGCTAAGATCTTAACTTCTAAGCAAGTATTCAGACATGCCAGATAGGATTGGTCGAAGGCGGTCGACATGGACTTTGATGTTGTTGTGATTGGTGGCGGGCACGCCGGCGCGGAGGCAGCCAATGCCAGCGCGAAGATGGGTTTGAAGACTTTGCTTCTTGCCGTCAATCTCGACACGGTCGGCGCGATGCCGTGCAATCCGGCTGTGGGTGGGCCTGGTAAATCTCATCTGGCCAAAGAGGTAGATGCTCTTGGTGGCGTGATTGGTATCGCTGCTGATGCTACCTATCTACAGTTGCGTACGCTTAATTCGAGCCGAGGTCCGGCCGTGCAGGCATTGCGCGCGCAATCCGACAAGCGTGAATACAGCGCCTGGATCAAAAGATATTTGGAAACCTTGCCGAATCTTACTCTTAAGCAAGGGATGGTCAATCGTTTCATCATAGAAAACAATCGCATTGCAGGTGTGGAGTTGGCTTTTGGTGAGCGTCTCCGTACCGGTGCCGTTGTCCTTTGCGCCGGTACTTTCCTGGAAGGAACAATCTGGATCGGCAAGCAGACGCAGCCTGCTGGGCGCGCCGGCGAGTTCCCCGCGGTCGGATTGTCGGAGAATTTGAGAGGGCTCGGATTCTCTATGGGGCGTCTGAAGACCGGTACACCGCCTCGAATCGATGGAAGAACGATCGATTACACCGACTTGATGGTGGTTGACGGCGATAAGAATCCTGATTTCTTTTCTTTCCTGGATCAGCGCCCGGTGCTCGAGCAGGTGCCCTGCCATCAGACGAGGACCACTGAAAAGACACATGATCTGATTCGAGCAAATCTGCATGAATCGCCGATGTACTCCGGTATGATTCATGGAGTCGGTCCGAGATACTGTCCATCGATTGAAGACAAGATCGTCCGCTTTGCTGATAAAGAGAGCCATTCTCTATTTCTGGAGCCAGAAGGGCGGTCCACTTACGAAGTTTATTTGCAGGGCTGTTCGACCAGCCTTCCGGTCGCCGTGCAGCTGGATATCATCCATTCACTGCCTGGACTCGAGAGAGCCTCTATGGTGCGGGCGGCCTATGCGGTTGAGTATGACTACCTGCCTGCAGTTCAGTTCAACCACACTTTGATGGCCAAAGATCTTCCCGGCTTTTTTGCAGCCGGTCAGATTCTCGGGACGAGCGGTTACGAAGAGGCTGCCGCACAAGGTATCATCGCCGGTATCAACGCCGCCCTTTTCGTCAGAGGCGAAGAGCCTCTCGTTCTGCCGCGTTCATCAAGCTATACAGGCACTCTTGTAGATGATCTGGTCACGAAGGAGATGGGCGAACCATATCGCATGATGACTTCGCGATCCGAGTATCGACTCTTGCTACGGCAAGACAACGCTGATCAACGTCTCACGCCGCACGGTCGGCGCGTCGGCCTGGTGGACGACAGGCGCTGGTCGCAGTTCGAAGAGAAGCAGAGCCGCATGGCTCGCGAAAGAGAAAGACTTTCATCCACCCGGATCAAGCCCGATCCTTTCTGGACTGAAGCGCTCGGCGAGTATGATGAAGAGTTGAAGTCCGCGGTCACGTTAGAGGAGCTTTTACGCCGTCCTCGGGTGCCATATGCAGTCATCGAGCGGCTCATGCCC
>CAZISK010000639.1:0-5274 GCA_964541355.1 uncultured Candidatus Obscuribacterales bacterium | reverse complement strand
CCAGACGCTCCTCATCGACAAAGACATCGAGATCACTGTGCAAATACTCGATACCAACTCCAACATTCTGCGCCAATTCTCTAATCGTGTCGGCTGATGCTCGAATGATCGGACTGAGCGGCAGATGTTCTGGAAAGACCTCGAAGGTTCCGGACTGAAGCTTTTCAGCGTCCAGGATATCGTTAACCAGGTTGACCAGACGATTGGCGATTCGTTCTGTTGAGCGCAGTGATTCACGACCTTTTGGAGTAATCTCTCCATAGCGACCTTCCGCAACCGTCGTTAAAACGCCTATGATCGATGTTAAAGGAGTGCGCATATCATGCCCAACCATAGCGACGAACTCTTCCTTCATTCGTTCGATTCGCTTTCGTTCAGTGACGTCATGAATCACGAAAAAGAGCGCCTGGAGCTGCTCCGACCATGATCCGGACCAGCTCGTACTGATCAAACTCTTTTCGTCCGAGACCACCTTGATCTCGAAAGCAGCCGGTGCCTTAGCCGCTCTCAGAATCGAAATCTCCCTCTCGAATTGAGCCACAGAGTCCGGTTCTATAATCGACGTCGCCGGCTTTGAAATCAATGATTCGGCATCGTATCCCCATCGCTGCCTCACCGATGGGCTTACGAACGTGAATTGATTGTCGGAATTCAAAGAGCAAATAATATCGACGCTATTGTCGATGATGGCACGCTCCTTCTGAACGGCTTCTTCCAAAGCCCGGGCCATTCTATGAAAAACCATGTCCAGATGCGCTATTTCATCAGAGCCCCGCAAAGGTTCGTTGAGAGGTTTTGACTCCGACATCTTATTTGCATTATCAACAAGCACGTCCAACCGTTGAGCAATGTCACGGAAGAACATTATGCAGACGACTACTCCAAATATAACGTTGCAGATCAACCCCGCTACCAACCAGAACAACGCCATTTGTCGTGAGCTCGCCCCTTCAGCGGGCAGTCGCATGGTTTTTTGTCTTTGCTGGTATCCGAATTCTTCTAGTTGCGGAATGATTTTGTTGAGCAGCATCGCTATCTTGATGCGCAACAGGGTAACATCCATACTTTCATCTTCTTCTAGATACGGTCTCAACTCTTCGAGCAGAACCAACCCCTCGTCGGTCGACGCCCGAACTTTCTTGATCCGCGTGAGTCCATCCGGATCGTCGACTACGAGCGCCTCAAGGAGATTCAGCTGTTCGGTAGTTTCATCAATCGCTTTGTCGTATCTGTCCGAAACCGAAAAGTCTCTTGCGCTGACGAACAGGTAGATCGCCATGCACGTGTCGTAATAAGCTTTGACCAGCCTATTGGTGCGATTGAGCACCTCTTTGGCATGTGCTTCACGCCAGGCATCATACTCGGCTTGTCTGAGCAAACCGAACAATACACCGACGAACGTAATCTCCAATGCAAAAAGAATGGCAAGAAGCAATATTCCTTTTTTGACTAGAGGACTTTTGACATTCGCCATTTGTGAATTTCCCGAGCCGGAATCCAGATCGCCCTGTCGGACGAAATGAGGGGCTGGACTATTATAGAAGGTTCCAGCCCCAGCAATGATTGTTTCCAGAGTTCGACCAAGCATCAAGCGCGTCGGTATTGAGTTGGTGCGGCTTTATCCAGCACCTTTTGAAGGGAAGACTTTTCGTATCGTGGTGAAATATTGCTATTCGGTAATGAGAATTCCTGATCCTCAGAGTGCTCATTCCAAAGGGTGTAGCACTGTTGAAAACTCGATTCCGAGGTCGATTGTTGCGTGCCATGCAATGGTGGAACATCAACGTCTACCGGAGGATTCAGAACCTGGTGGATTGTCTCATCATCGTCATACTGATTTTCTTCAAGCGGAGGGAAGGAAACCTCTAGAAATTCTCGCTTGCGACGCCAGATTCTGAAACCCAAACCCGGGTCGTGATCTTTCTCGCGATCTTCGTCCTGATCTGCTTTCAACATTGCTTCAAGCAGTCCGGACACCACCGCATACGGTGACACCTCGTGGCGGATCTCCGGTACAGGATGTTGTTGAAACAATACGCTCATTGCTTGCCAGCGAAACCATTTTGGTTGATTTTTTTTGTCGCCTGGAGTTTGACCAGCGCCAGAAACTAGTAGATTCATCGTCACCCCCGCTCAATTTCGGTCGCCAGGTCATACTTTAATGTTGAGCGCCAACATTATGATGACAGATTGCATCTCGATACATATCCGAGCCGAATAAGCGCTTGTATTCGCTGGAAATTAGGTGGTACCTTGCCACGCCCCCTGTCTCCATATGCAAGCGACGGAGGAATAGTCAGTTTTCGCGTACCGCCCACATTCATTCCCATGAGTCCTTCTTCAATTCCGCTTATCGTCTGATGGCGCCCAAGCGTGATCGAAAGAGGCATACCCTTATCTCGCGACGACTCGAATTTTGTACCATCCGGCAGGTATCCCGTCAGGTGAACGAGCACCATACGATCGATCGATGGACTGAGACCAAAACCTTCAACAAGATCCTGATACACCAATCCGCTATTCGTGGACACCGGCTTGCCTGGCGGCTTTGGTGGAGTCGAGCCGAGATCCATTGTCCAATCATGGGCCCTGGGGACGCGGCCCGAGTTGGTCACTGACATCGGTTCAATACCACTGGTAGCGTTTAATTCATCCGGCGGCCCAGCCGAACAACCAGATAGCAAAAAAGTTGCCAGAATGAACCCGATTCTCGCAAAACGTTCTGTTGCAGACTTTGTGTTTGATATCCTCATAGAGCAAATTTCCATGGTAGAGAGTACTGAATATCGCGACGCAACGCTGTCGTCTGCCCTAATGGGGCACATCACCGGCAGCCGGAGTCCTCAACAGCTTTTGCTCTTGCGGCCTTCCGGATTGAGTAGGTGTTATTGTCAGGTCTTCGTGGGCATCGTTGACCGCAGCACAGATCATCGTCGGCAAAATTTCGGCTAGATCGAAATCAAGTCGAAATCCTGGTGGGGGAGCCGAAGTGAACTCATCCGGGCCGTACGCGCTTAGTTTTTTTTGAAGCGCTTCGACAGAACAGGTCATCTGGAGTGCCTCACCCCCGTTTGATCTCGCCGAACAGGAAGACCCCTCAACCTGTTCAGCATATGAGTCAGACACTCCGAGCGCCTGCGCGGTCCTCTGCGTACAGCTTTTCTCGTTCCGATCACCGGCTGCGCTCTGGTGCCACGGTGGGGACGCATTCACCTGTTTTCGACACTCGCTGAAGTAAGGATTGTCAATTTCATCAGCAAGCGATCCGGACATACTGCTTGCCACCGCGGACGGTGGCGACAGTGTAGACAGATCAGGGGCTGGTTGTTGTATAAATGTACTGGTCACTTGCTGATGAAGATGACGTTGAAAAGTTTGTTGTACGGACTGAGCTTGAACTTGAGCAGTAACCAAAAGATTCATGATCTATCCCTCATGAACAGCAATGTCAGCACGGCCTTCGGCTTGAGAAGGCCGCAGCGACTTTCTCTATAAGGAAAAGCTTTGCTTTTGATATCGTTGGTAAATTCGAATGACGACATTGTTATCGAAATTCGTGAAATTTTAGTGAACGCCTGAGCGAAATTCACCTCGTTTGCCTAAATTCTCTGCCCGCGCCGGTTTTGATATCACAAACGAAGCTTCCAGCCGATTGACTGAAGTTTCAATCGAAGGACGGAGAATTCCGACATATCGATATCGAAAGCGAGAAACCGACATGTATCTTTGGGCAAAGGGCTCTGTTGCAAAAACTTCCCAAGCGAAAGGACCGGACGAATTCTTTCGGTCCGGCATGTATGCGAATCAATGCGGGCGCTCCGGCAGCGCCGTTTTTGATTCAGAAGTGCTTTTAGAAACTAACGCCTGTCCATTTCTGGCGCATTGCCTTCGCCGTTAGGATGGCTCTTCTTGGCACACTCGACGGAGTTATGATGCTTGGCGCCTATGGCTGGGCATTTCTAAAACCGGCGCGGAAGCTTTATTACATTATGGCACTGACTTTCTCGTCAGTGCTCATCGCTCTTTTTATCGGTGGCATAGAAGCTTTGCAAGTCATAAGTAAAATGACTAACCACCGCCAAAACCACGACAACGTGTAGTATAGAAATTTCAAGAAAATTCAGGGAGGATCAACGTATTTTGATCCTCCCTGAAAGTCATTTCTGAGTCGGTGGCTAGCGACATCCGCAAACCGAGTTTTGCAAACACCAGCTTCCAGGACCAGAGCGCCAGATTTGCTCATTTGCGAGCTATTTGGTCCGCCGGAGCTACCCTTTTGAGGAGCTGTCTTGTAGGAGACAACACCAGGAGGAGAGCCAGCTTGCGTGGACTTGCGGCTATGAACAGCCAGGGCGATAAAGAGGGCAGCCATGCCCAGAAGCATTGGACCGATTAATAAAAACCGGTATTAGCCACATGTTGTCATGCATCATAGAAGATACTCCTAAAGAAACAGGCACTAACTGAGTTAGTGCCTGTTTCTTCATAGTTAGAAGAGAAAAGAAATAGGCTTATGCAGCCGGAATTCGGGTCTTCGTGTAGTTGGTCAGCCGCTCGTGATAAGCGGCACGAGCCACGCGGGAGCGCTCAGCAGCAAGACGATGCACTTCGATCGCTTCCTGATACTGAGTGAACCATTCGGCTTCTTTTTCCATGTCGGCATCAAACTGCTCGATGGTCTCCTTACTGCGCTCTTCAGCGGCAAAGTTGGACAACTCGCGCGCCTCATGAGCTGTACGCCAGTGGTTGACCAGATGATAAACCTGCGCAGCAGCTTTGACTTCAGCAGAAAGCGCGTCATGAAGTTCAGAACGAGTGGCGCAGATGGGACAGGCGAACGTTTTCGTTGGGGTTGTCATACAAGACTCCAGTTGGTTGATTGGACACTCATCTCTCTTAAATCCGCACAGGCGTGAACCAACTACAGACGAAGAATCCGTTCGGAGTTGGTTGCATAGTTGCGATGAATTTGTGTTTGAAAGACCTAAAGGATTAGAAGAGAGATATGAGATGACTAGAACTTAGCTAATGAAGAAGCCCGAAAACAATTGCTACACAAGGAAATTGATTAATCGTCAATTAGAATCAAAGACATTTACCGTCGCACAGGTATGTGACCCCAACCCGGGGATATGCACATCAAAAGCTCATCGGATTATCACTTGGCATGAGCGTTGTAAGGCTTCATCTAACCGTGCGCTTATCTAACAACGACAAGACTTGGCCTCATAAATTTGCAGTGGCCTATTACACGTACTAGCCACCTAAACACGA
>CAZISK010000638.1:0-5279 GCA_964541355.1 uncultured Candidatus Obscuribacterales bacterium | reverse complement strand
AACCAGTTCTACGCGAACACCGATCTTTGCGTTCTGCAGATCGCCGGCTACGACCTGCGCTACATCCATGAAATCCTTGATGGTCACTATCTTAAAGGCGAGGCGCTGAGTTTTTTGAGCCGGTTGTCCTTGCGTGTTGACTGGATACCAGCCGTCCTGGCGACGCTCGAATCCGCTTGCTTCCAGGTACTTGTTAGCCTGAGTAACGTCGTAAGGCCAGCGATGAGCCATGCGATTATACACAGGTCCATACTCCGGAAAGTCACAGCAGGGCACTACGGCGAACCCGGCATAAAGGTTGTTGACGATGGTGTACTTATCGATCAACATCGAAATCGCCTGCCGAAAACTCGGTTTTGTATACGGCTCTTTCTGCGTGTTGAACGCGAGAAAAATAGTTCTTCCGCCCGGAAACTTTCTAAACTCGACATCGCTGTGCTCGCTCAAGATACCGAGCTCGATTCTGCCGTCCACTCTGGCTACATCAACATCGCCGCGATACAGAGCTGAGGAAAGCAAGTTGCCATCCGGAATAACTCTCCAGATCAAAAACGGGCTTCTCGCCTTCTTCCCGGAGTAGTTAGGATTAGCGCGAAAGACCAGCTCGAAACCCGGATCCCAGCGCTCCACCAGGAATGGTCCACATCCAATCGGCTGTCGAGACAAAACACTGGACGATTTCATACTGTCAGACAGTGTATAGGCAGGCACAATGCGAAGATCGGCCAACCTGATCAACAACGGCAGACACTTGCACGAAAGGTTGAGCACCACCTGTAGTGGCGCTGGCGATGAAAAGTTTTTGATCGAATCATAGTTGGCCCGAAAGGGCGACCCCGCTCCAACAGTGGCTTTGATAGACGCGAGAATATCATCGACGGTAAGCGGCGTGCCGTCTGAAAACTTGAGCTTTTCCCGAAGGAAGAATGTGTAACGAAGACCGTCTTCCGAGACGGTGAAACGCTCGGCAAGACCTGGCAAAATCTCGCCCTTCTCGTTGTAGCGCACCAAGCCGCCATGGATAAGCGTCTGCGCGAAATAGGAGGCTGAATCGACACCACGATATGGGTTGAGCGTCCGCGGCTCCCAGGGCATACCGATTACTACCGTATTGGCACGCTCCGGTAGCTCACCGACCGCCGCCAATCGGCTCTTGCAGCCCGTAATGCAAAAGGTGACAAGCACCAGGGCAGTTATCACCTTGAAGGTCGCTTGCCGGAGAGATGCCGGCGTTACCATGCTTCTGACCTATGGGCCCATTTGTGACAGGCAATACATGCTGACAAGCATGACGAGCATCGCGCTGGTTACTCCAAGCCAGAAGCCAGCAACCAAAATCTGCCAGACGATCAAAGCTTGCCGGGCGGTGAGGCTGATGATGATACCCATGCGGTTGATGATGTAGAAAAGAACAGCGCCAACCGTGAAGGCTAATGGAAGGAACTTGACACCGGGCGGAACATCTAGTGACACCGCCACCACCAGGCTCAAAATACAAAGGACAACCAGCGCAATCGTCACATAATCGGAAAAACGTTGTTTGACGTTCTCCGCAACGGACGCCTCATTAATGTGCTTGAGCGCCAGGATAAAGTTCTTCAGTCCCTGGCGGCGAGGCGTCTGCACGCTTTCCTTAGTGGACGCAGGCGCATCCTTCGGTACTTCTGCTGGCTCAGCCACGATCTAACCTCCGACTGTTCTCTCTATATTACCAAGCCCAACGAGCATAAACGAAAAAACTGACTAGATCGTACCCACAATCTATGCATTCTTCGCAAAATGTCCGGGTAGCAGATAATGTTTTGCCGCAAGCAAACAGTATTACTCAATAACTTTGAGGCGATATCCGTATCCATGAATCGTGGTGATCCGCACACATTCTACTCTGGCGAGCTTCTTACGCAGCGTCTTCATGTATGTTCTCACGGAGGCGGTAGTGGTTTCCGATTGTGAGGACCAGACGCGTTCGAGTATGGATTCTTGCGAAATTACCATGTCTCTCTGTCGCAGCAACAGTTCGAGTATTTCAAACTCCTTCGGAAGCAAATGAATCTCCTCTCCTCGATAACTCACGGAGTGCTTCGTGCGGTCCACGATCAATTCACCTGCGTTCATCTCCTCGTGTTGATACGTAGGCAATCGCCGCAGCAACGCTCGAACGCGTGCAGACAACTCCTCGAAATTGAACGGCTTCGTCAAATAATCGTCGGCCCCGGAGTCGAGTCCATGCGATTTCTCCCGGACATCCGACTTGCCGGTCAACATTAGAATCGGAGTCTTGCCTCCTTCAATTCGAAAGCGGCGGATAATCTCCGGTCCGGACAGTCCAGGCAGCTGCCAGTCTACGATGCCGACATCATAGTGATAGAAGCGCAAAAGATCGAATCCTTCTTCGCCGGTCGAAGCACGCTCAACCTGATAAGACTGCCCGGTCAACCAGGTAGTTATGCGCTCGGAGAGGTCTGTGTCGTCTTCGATGACGAGGATTTTTGCCATGCAACCAATGTCATAGGACGCAAGCGATTGTGAGCTTGTTATACCATCTATGTCCAATTTTTTTGGCCCCTAATATTAAAGTTCGCCAGATTGAGAAGGACCGGTATAAGCCGGTCCATTGGATGCACCTTAACCCTGTCTGTCTTTCTGCTCCGTCTTCGGAGCAGGGTCAGCCTGCTTCGGTCCTGAATTCGCCGGTTTCGCGGCTGGATTGCTTGGATTGGTAGCACGGGTGTTGTCTTGCTGTTGTTGTTGTTGCTTGTCATCGTTGGATTTCTGCTGTTGTTGCGCGTTGCGTTCAGCAGCACCTTTGCTGTTTGAAGTCGAGCTCATACTCTCGGCGCCTTTGTCCGAAGCTTGCTTATCGCCTGACTTCGACTCACCGGAATTCGGTTTTTGAGTGCTCTGGGTGTGTGGATTGCTTTCCCGTTGCTCTGCATTTCTATTAGACTGTGCGCTCCCGTTCGATTGTGTTGCGGCACGCTCACCTTGACTCGTGGAGCCGTTTTTATCCGAATGGCCACTCCCTTCCTTACTGCCTTTTTCATTCGACTGTGGACTGTGGACATTGTTGGTATGAGGGTTGTGCGTGTCGCCGGACTTCGCGTCCCGAGGAGCATCCGGCTGATTTGATTTTTGCTCCGATGCTTTAGCTGCACCTGCATTGGTGCCTTCCTTCGATTCTGCATTCTTATTAGCACTGTTGTCAGCACTCGTGCTATTCTGCGAGCCGTCAGTGAGTTCGAGCTTGGGAAGATATTGATCAGCAGTATTGGACGAAAACATACTGCTAATGTCTTTCTGGGTATTGCGGTTCCACTGAGCAGACTCCATAAGATTACTTCTAGTACTGTCGCTGACGTTGCCAGCCGAAGTATCTCGGGCCTGCGACTCCATGTTGTTATTTTGCTCCTGTGCCGGCATAGCCATTCTCCTGGTCCTTAGCCCTTATCTCCACAAGAACGAGTTTAATAATCCAGTGTGAAAACGCGATGAAATCGTTCACGGCATAACGCCCTATTGGAGCGGATTTCGACCAACTAAATTTCCTGGCAGAGCTCTCGATCGATTCGTACTTTCAATTTGTGATCGGTGCACTCTTTCCCCAATCTCCGCGCTTCAGCAAGATGCGCACCGGCTTTATCTTTTTGATTCAGACGCTCGGCAATGCGTGCCTTCAGTATCTCGTTAAGCGCTTTCGGACCGCTGGAAGAGTTGGCAGATAGTCGGGAATAGATCTCTGACGCTTCTTCTGCAAACTTCGCGGCATCATTTACTCTGTCTATCTTCAACGAGTAGAGCCCAGCATCCCTGCAAAAATCAGCATAGCGGAGGTCTCCTAATACCCTTTTTACTTCTTTCGCCTGCTCTTTGAACAACGGGAGTACATCGACACCAGTCATCTGCTGCTGAATTCGCAATGAAACGCTGATGACTTTCACAAGCGTAGTATCATCCTTCAACGCATGAGCCAGTCGCATAGCATGATCTAGATTTTTCTTCATCCCGACAGCATTTCCCTGCGCCGCTTCAAGCTTGGCTATCTCGACATAAATCGAAAGTTGCAGCGAAACATCACTGAGGTCGATCGCAAGACTCAACGCTCGGTTCAGCTGATCTATCGCAGCACTCAATTGATTCTCTTGCTTGAATTTTTCCGCTTCATGAAAAAGCGTCAGGGCATGGACTCTCTCCGTCAATTCCGGAGCCTCCCTGTCCCTGGCGCGCAATGATTTTTCCAACTCCTGCACTATCCCCAGAGATTGACTTCGCCGAGCCGCCAATACTCGATGAAGGTGATGAAGCTCATACCTGGTCTCCGGAATCTCGAACATGTCTGGATGCAGCCGCAATAACTCCGCCAGTTCATTGATTCTTCTGTCTACACGCGCTGCATTGCCACGCGTCAGTGCGACCTCCACATCAAGTCTGATCACATGAATGAGACATCGGCAGATAGTTTGTGATACCACTTGCAGGTTTTTTTGTTTCAAACACTGATAAAGACTTTTTATAGCTACCGAAAGCCTATCCGTAGCCGAATTGCTCTGAAAATGGACGGCGTTCTGAGCAGCACGCACTTGAGCAATCGCTTTGTAGAATCCGCTCGAGTCTGCCAGTCCCGCCTCAAATATAGCGTATTTGTACAACTGGAACGCTTGCTCAGGTTGTTTGTTGCGCTTGGCCTCATCTCCGTCGGCAAGATCGCGCTCAAACAACATCAAATCGTAATACGAAAGAATGGACCGATCGGAGCCGCCGCAGCCGCTCAGTAACAGCATTGCCAACAACGCGCCTCGAAACATCGTCTTCATGTTGAAGCTCCACCGGTTTTCGGACCGACAAGCTCTTCATCATCGCAGCTTCCTTTCGGTACCTTGACCCAGAAGCGCGCGCCTTTGTTGATCTCACTGTCAACACCAATGGTGCCCCCCATCAGCTCAATCAATTTCTTGCAGATGGGTAATCCCAAGCCGATTCCACGCCCGATTTTCTGATCTGTCGGAGAAGCCTGCCTGAATGGTCTGAAAATTATCGTCTGGTCCTGGAGTGCAATTCCTTTTCCAGAGTCGGTAACTGATATCTCCACGTGAACGCCCTTCTCTTCGGCTCCAATACGAACCACAGCTCCTGGTGGAGAAAACTTCACTGCATTAGACAGCAAATTTACTAATATCTGCTCCAGAGGCTCCTCTTAGACAAAGACATCGAGATCACTGTGCTAATAATCGATACCAACTCCAACATTCTGCGCCAATTCTCTAATCGTGTCGGCTGATGCT
>CAZISK010000637.1:0-5284 GCA_964541355.1 uncultured Candidatus Obscuribacterales bacterium | reverse complement strand
GTCGAATTTGACTCAGGCTCAGTATAGTCAACAACAACAACAACAACAACAACAGGATTCTGACTGACCGGAGCGCCACTATCAATGGTGTGTTGCTGCAATGGTCATATTCAACGGACGGATCAACTTTCACCACGAACGGAAGCGAATTTCTTTTCGACATAGCCTTCCACAAGATTCATGAAATCTTGCGCCAAAGTCGCCCCTTCCAGTGTCGTCACGTGCTGACCGTCGATATAGACAGGTGCCCTGGGATCCTCTCCAGTACCCGGTAAGGATATGCCGATGTCGGCGTGTTTTGACTCGCCGGGTCCATTGACGATGCAGCCCATGACGGCAACCTTTAAGTTCTCGACGCCGGGAAAACGTTCTATCCAGACTCTTCGATTCCTGGCGAGGTGCTCTTCAATCTCTTGGGCCAGGCTTTGAAAGACAGTGCTGGTCGTGCGCCCGCATCCAGGACAGGCGGTCACCTGTGGAACGAAAGATCGAATGCCCAGCGACTGCAAGATATTTTGACAGACCCTGACCTCTTCGCATCGATCAGCACCCGGTTGTGGTGTGAGACTGACGCGGATGGTATCACCGATGCCATCGGCCAATAAAATCGAAAGAGCGGCCGTGGAGAATGCTATTCCCTTCGTCCCCATGCCCGCTTCTGTAAGACCGAGGTGGAGGGCGTACCGACATCTGGCAGCAAGCCGTCGATACACCATGATCAGGTCAGGCACTTCTGAAACTTTTGCACTGATGACGATGCGGTCAGCAGGCAGTCCATAACTTTCAGCAATCGTCGCAGAGGTTACTGCGCTCTCGATGATTGCGTCGATGAGAACGGCATGGGCGTCTCTAGGTTGTTCGAGGCGGCCATTCTCGTCCATCATGCGAGCGAGCAGCTCCTGGTCCAGAGAGCCCCAGTTGACTCCGATGCGCACAGGCTTTTCAAATCTGATCGCAGCATCGACCATACTTTTGAAGTTGAGATCGTGCTTCTCGCCTCGGCCGACGTTGCCGGGATTGATCCTGTATTTTGCCAGTGCGCGCGCGCAATCGGGAAACTCGCTCAGTAATAGATGGCCGTTGTAATGAAAGTCGCCAACCAAGGGCACGTCGATGCCACGCTTCTGGAGCAGCTCGACTATTCTGGGAACAGCCCGAGCAGCGTCCTTCGTATTGACGGTAATGCGAACGATCTCAGATCCAGCCTCGAACAACTCCTGGACCTGTTGGGCCGTAAGAGCTGGATCCTCCGTCGGAGTATTCGTCATCGATTGCACCAAAACTGGTGCCTCTCCCCCGATGCGCTTGTCGCCGACTTTGACTTGATACGAGTTTCGCCGTTTGATATTAAACATCTATCCATCTCAAATACGATTTCTCAATCGACGGCAGTTTTTTCGTCGCATTCACCTGACCAGAGGTCCGGGTGCCGTTCTCTCAAACTATACCAGTCCTCGATCGATCGTGGACCGATTATCAAATGGTCAATTACATTTACACCCACAACTTTACCGGCGTCAACCAGCTGTCGTGTGGTCTCGATATCGTCGAGACTGGGTTGGATAAGCGATCCAGAAGGGTGGTTATGACAGACGAGTATGGCAAAACTATTGGCGATTAGGGCGGCTTTGAAAACTTCTCTTGGGTGCACAAGGCTTGAACACAATGTGCCGTGCGAAACTTCATGAAGCCCCAAGACTTCATGCTTTGCGTTAAGGTGAACGGCAATGAAATGTTCTTCACATGCCATGGACAGAGGTGACAGGTAGCGAGCTGCGTCCATCGGAGAGCGTATAGAAACGACCCGTGTTCGCACCGGTCCCTCGCGAACCAGGCAGAGCTTGAATTTTGGTAATTTGTACGTAAGCTTTTTGATCAAGGGTGTTTCAGTCATCGCACAATACCTCCTGGCACCGCATAAATGCCCGACTTTGTCTCTAATTAGTTAAACGGAATCGCGATCGATTTAGTTCGAATCTCAGATCATCTTTTAATGTTGACTTGCTCCTATATGTTATTCTGGCCTGACTTATGAGGCATGGAAGGCATATGACGCAAGGTCTGAAAGTAAGAGTTTGCCAAAAGAACGATATTGACAAAATAGTCTCTAAGCGTGATGGAGAGACAAAAGTAGGGCAAGTAATTCAACTACTGGACCAGGAGCTCTCGAATAATATTGATGACGCGCTGAGTCAGGCCCGTAAGCAAGGTGCCTCGTACGCAATCATCATGATTCCAGAAGACATAGGACCGCGAGCCAATCTGGGACGCGGAGGCGCTCACAAAGCGCCCGCAACATTCATGAGCTACTTCTTGAACATGCAGGCGAACCAGTATTTCGATTACAGCAAGGCGGTTCTGGTAGGCGAGATCGACGTCGATGATCTCATGGAAAAGAGCGCCAAGGCGAATACCGAACTCTTACGAGATCTCTGCAGCCAACTCGACGAGCGCGTCGCCCCAGTTGTGCGCAGCATCGTACTTTCCGGCATGGAGCCCATCGTGATCGGTGGCGGCAACAACAATTCCCTGCCGGTCATACAGGGCGTTGCAGAAGCGCTGAGAACCTTCGATTCCAGTATCGGCATGGCAGTGGTCAACTGCGATCCACATGCAGACTTTCGAAGACTGGAAGGACGGCACAGCGGAAATCCATTCAGTTATGCCAACGATCGAGGATATCTAAAACGATATTGCGTCTTCGGCATGCACGAGAACTACAACAATGAAGACATGCTGAACCGATTAGCGAAGAACAACTTCCCAACATTCAACTATGAAGACTTTGCCGTTCGAGGCGAGACAAGTTTTCTCGAGTCGGTGAAAAGGATGTGCGCATACCTGGCTGAAGGCGCACATCCAGTTGGATGTGAGCTGGACGTAGACGGTATCATTAATATGCCGGCAAGTGCCAGAACGCCGTTCGGAATCTCGCAAGAAGAGGCGGCCAGATTTATCCACGCAGTCGCTTCTTGCCTGGACTCCTATTACTTACATCTCTCGGAAGCCGCTCCAGAATGGTCTTCCGACGAAGGCGACAAACAAACCGGCAAGGGGTTAGCACTGCTGGTGGTGACATACTTGAAGGCACGAGAGCAGTATCGCAAAAAGCACGATGATCAAGTCGGTGTCCAAAAGCGAATGAACGCGGAAAGAGTTTCATCAAGGTAAGCTCAAGCTCCAACCAACGAGAGGCAAGATTTCATGGCTCTAACTGCAGTCTTCTGGATCCGAGACGGTGTGCTGGTCGATCGAATGCACATCAACCCGGTAGCCTTCGCCTTCGCCACGCTCGCGTTTACGCCTGTGGAAAAGAGGAAGGATTCGTTACTTGAAGAGTTGATCAATTTTGGTTTTGAAAAATCAGGCTATTCCTGCCTTGATAAAATCGGCTTGTATAACGAGGAGCGAGGTCATCTGGTCGATGACGTCGAGGGCGCGGCGGCGTTTTACAACCTACTCGCCACTGAAGCGGCGCTTGGCGCGGAGTATTTTCCCGGTGCAGTAGAATTGCTCACCCGTCTTGCAGATGCCGGCTGCCAAAACTTTATCACGTCAGCCATCGAGCAAGATGTAATCGACACCTGGAGCCGCAGCGCGCAAGGTCAAGAGATCGCATTATCGCTCAAAGAGATCCTCGGGAAACGTGAGGGCTTTACAAAGGGAAGAGATCACTTTGCTTATGTGAGCGAAAAGCTGGGAGCAGAGCGTATCTATTACGTAGCCGATGCGGTTTCGGAAATTCAGACAGGCAAAGAGCTTTCGAGTCAGTTCAACATCACTGCGATAGGATTCGGCAATGTCATTACGGTCAAGCGCGTCATGGAGGCGGTAGGCATCGTTGCAAAAGCCGCTGAATCGTGTGACCGAAGCAAAGTCCAGAATCCAATCGGGTCCTATCCAGTCGATGCAAAAATGATTCGACTCCCGGATGCTGGGACGATAAGCTCATCTCTGACATCAGCTGGGGCACATAGCGTCGTGAGCGGCACTAAAGACAGTATCATTCAAAACCTTCGCAACTACTTCGAAACCTGCGGTTGCTTTGACAGTCTCAAGACTAAAGAGCTTACACCTTAACGAGCTTCCAGATCCCGGTTTTGAATCGCCATACGGCCAGGATGCCGAGTACGGTGGACGAAGCGGCAATCCCGATCCAGCACCCCATCGGTCCATCCAGCGGGTTGCCGGTGAGAATCCAAGCTAATGGGAGACGAAGCAAGGTCAGTACGATGACACCGGCCCACATTGGCCAGGCGGTGTATCCGGCTCCCTGCATGGCGCCGAAGAGAATGATCCAGAGTGAGACGAAAGGTTGTGATAGACCGACTATCTGGAAATACTGCGTCGAGTATGCCACCACCGCGCTGTCGCTGCTCATCAGCTCTGCGATTGGTTTTGCACAAAAAAACAGAACCAAGGCAACCAGGCTGGTAAACGCCAATCCGACGATGCTTACCTGCCAACCGGCTTTCTCCGCCCGTTCTGGCTTCAAGGCGCCGAGATTTTGTCCTACAATCGGTGCAACGGCAGCGCCAAGAGCGTAAAGAGGCAGGCAACTGACTATTTCTTCCAGCCGGAAACCCACAGCCCACGAAGCCTGGCATGCGGTCGGATTGGCAGTTCTGGCAAATATCAAAAAGAGCGCGAAGGAGCCGCCGACCCAGGCAAGATCCATTATGCAAGCCGGTATGCCAATTCTCAAGATTTTGAGGAACCAAAGACGATTCATCCCGCGCGCGAACAGAGTGCGAAGATCAGCGCAATCTTTGAGCTCAGTACGTCCGAGAAGCACGAGGTTGAGAGTCATGCCGACGATCGCTGCGGCAACCCAGGCATAACCGATGCCAGCGATTCCAAGCTGGAAAGGTTGGATGCATAAGGAGAAATCGAGAGCAATTATGATCACCGTCATGACCACCCAGTTAATCATCGGCACACGAGTGTTGCCTTTGGCTCGCCAGATTGAATGCGCCACCCAGCAGATCGTAAACGGCAGTTGCGAGAGCAGGTCGACACGCATGTACTGCCATCCGAGTTCTTGAACATTTGCCGATGCACCCAACATGGAGATCAACGGGCGGGCGACAATCAGTCCGAGAAGCGCTGAGCAGGTTCCAAAAATGAAACCGAAAAGCATCGATTGATTTGCCGCTTTGCGGGCCATTTCCAGGTTGCGCGCGCCCCAATAGCGACTGACGAGTGCGGTCGTTCCTGATGACAGTGCGACGGTCATGAGAATCATGAAAAACCAGATTTGACCGCAAATTCCGATGGCGGCCTG
>CAZISK010000636.1:0-5285 GCA_964541355.1 uncultured Candidatus Obscuribacterales bacterium | reverse complement strand
GATAAAATCCGGTAGTTTGGCTGTTTCCTGAGGGAGCTGTTCGATTTCCGGATTTGGTGCCGGCGGCTGGTATTTCGCCCTTACCGGCATGAAATCTTTCAGTTTGCGCCGCAGATCCCCACCTCCCTCCGAGCCCTGGCGCATTAGCCTGCCGTTGACACAAAATGTGGGCCAAAAACTGTTGGAGTCTCGTGCTCGTACTCTGGGTGATACTACAAGAGGTGGCAAATCGTCGTAGCTATTTTCGGGAAGCAGCACTCGCCGGGGATGGGAGTCAGAACTGCCTTCCGGCGTGCACAGCGCCTCAAGCATCTGGTCTGCCGAAATTGTGTTGTCTGCTTCGATGTCTTGCGGCAGAAAAGAATCCGCGCTCTTTGTTGACTGCATAGTCGTAGTCTCGCGTTGGCATGAATGAGGATAATGGTCGTAATACAATACTAGACAGTGTTTCGTCGCCTGTGAATTCTCTAAAGTGTCATAGCAATTACGTGTACGTGACCTGCGCAACCTGTCTGCTCATCGCCCTTGCACAGTAGTAGCGATCGGAAAAATCTGTTGTCACTTAGGGAGTCGCCTTCCCTAATTTCTCCAATAAAAGGAATCGACAGCAAAGATCCTTTGATTGATTCGGCGTCGTGGTATATAAAAAACAACACCAAGGCAAAAAATGCATGGCAAAGAGAAAAGCTGCTCAAAGCGGAGAGAACCGCGACAATAAAATCAAACCAAAGAAGGCGAAAAAAGAGCTCGATGCTGCTGTCGATATGGAGCACCCTGCCGATCTTCTATTGAAGCTCGCAACCGACGACAACGTCGAAACTGAGGACGGCACCGAGGTAAAGGTAGATGATGCCAGGGCCTCGAATGAAAATGCTCTGCTCACGAAAAATGAGCTGCAGATCTACGACGACTACAAGAAGCAATGGACTCAAGCGTTGGCAAGACCGCAGGAGTCTCTGGCAGTTTTAGCGCAGCGAGAAAGCCAGATTATCGAAGCTGCTGCCAATCATGATTGGGAAGCGCTTGATCGCTTGCAGAAAGAGATTGAGTCGGACTTGTTGCGTATGCAGTATGTTTACCAGGCCATGGGCCTTGATCTATCTTAAGTCGAAAAAGATTGAGAGGCGATTGTTCATGATCGCTTCAAGCTCCATATTGAGAAGAACGACGCCAGCTACTTCGTGCTTAGCTCTTTCGCCGCGCTCGACTTGCGATACAACTCCAGCGCCATGCGCCGATCTTGCTTTGCCCTTGCAATATCTTTAGCTCCATAGAATGCAGAGGCGCGTTTCAAATATAGTTGATGATTCGAAGGTTCGCACAAGATCGCCTTGTTGTAGTATCCGATCGCCTCTTTATATTGACCTCTGGCTGTTGCGATCTCGGCGAGCTCCATCAGGTGTCTGGTGCGCTTTACGAAGTCGACCTCTCTTTCCACTAATTTCTTCAAAGTCGCTTTTCGGTCTAGAGTTTCGTTCTTCGCTTCCTTGATGACGCTTATGAACTCCGAAACTTCTCCTTGCTGATACTTCATTAGGCATGTCAATTTGATTTCAGATCGTGTGATTGATGGAACGAGTTTTGACACCAGGGCCATGTCCGAGTCGAACTGCGCCGTCCTTCCCATCAGATTCAGCGCGCAGAGCTTGAGCTCCCAGGCGATCGGGTTTTTAGGTTCGGTCGCCAGAACTTTGTTGCATTCTGCCAATGCCTCACTGTACATGCCGGCAGCCAACTGACACGAAATATATTTCTTCAAATACACTCTATTGTGTTCTGTTTCAAGCAGTCTTTTGTAAATGCCGATCGCCTCACGATGGCGCTGCAGGCTCTGTAAAATCTCCGCCTTTTTGGCGGATGCGAAGTTCGACTCGTTATCCAGTTTTAGGACCTTATTAATGTCATTAAGACTGACAGCCGGATCATTTTTCACGCACAGTTCTACGCGGGCGAGCAACAATTTGACGCTATTCGGATTGCACTTGATGCCCTCATCCAACGCTTTTCTCTTCTCTTTGATCGTCGGCATCATTTCACTGAGCTTGACCCACGCATCGCTGTTCCCTGGATTCAGGCGGCAAACTCTGGCAACATCAGCTATTCTGTCAGCTCGCTTTCGCTCGCGAAGATCTGCTCGCATGAGCAAAAAGGTGTCTGTCGTGTTAGTGTTCGCAAGTGCTCTTTCGATAGCAGACGTTGCTTCCTCTTTCCGTCCGAGATGATCGAGCAGACGGATCTTTTGGACCCACGACCATTCGTCATTGGGTTTCAACTTGCTGCAAATGTATGTCAGCTCTTGGAGCGCGAGCTCCGGCTGATCAGCTTCCTGTGCCAGCGAAGCGGTAATTTTTCTCTGTTCGAGGTCGTTGGGTGTCTTCTTATTCAACCTCTGGAATATCACCAGAGCATCTTTGGCAAACTGGTTTGTTCTTAAGTAGTTGCCATAGGCAAGATCGCAATTCGTAATTCGGTTAGGATCGCGCCATCTCTCGTAAAGCTCTTTTGCCAGCTTGCTGTCCGACGCGTCTAGTCCGGTAAACATCGCATCTATCCAGTACCTATTTCCGGGTGAAAGACGCTGTCCAATTTCGAGGCACTCTATCGCTTTAGTGTTGTTGCCGCTAAGCCGACATAATTCAATTCGCTCGCACAATGCAGCGCTGAGAACGCTAAGTGCGTACGCATCATTTGATGCGGGATTTACTCTGTCAATTGCAATCTCGATATCTCTGACCGCTTCGCTGTACCTTTTCTGTTGCTTCAAGATTTTGGCACGGGCAATGTATACGATTGGGTACTCTGTTGCTTCAATGCCTTCCGTCGCCTTGGCGATCGCTTCGTTCTGCCTGCCCAGCTGAGCGAGAATCTCGCTCTCACCTGCCCAGTTCTCCCTCAGGAATCCTGGACATCTTATGGCCTCCTCGTACATTTTTATCGCAGCTTCGCTGTGCTTGCACTTACTCGAATAAATGGCGTAATACAATTTGTAGAATATTTGCTCGCGCGGATGTCGTTTGATGCCCTGTTCACACAATTCCTTTGCGGCTTGGGCGTCTGAGTCAGTCATCATCGTTAACATAGAATAGTCCCAGGTTGAGTTGTCAGGAAAATTTTTCTTCCCGAGAGCAAGTTGCTCGAGTGCTTCTTTGAATTTGTTTTGAGTATAAAAGGCGACGCTGCGACAGTAAATTGCAGCTGATCTTTCGGGACTGTGTTCTGGATGTTTTGTATAGAGCCAGTTGCAGCTCTCCAGGCAGGTTTGCGGCTTCCCGGCGCAAAATCCGCTTGCGATTGCAAGGTGGATCGGTGTTTGATCTCCTTTCTCATCCAGCGCTTTCTTGTAAAGATCAGGTGCATCATCCTCAGAGCCGTGTAGCTCCAGGTACTTTCCGAGCAAAAGTGTTTTTTCAACTTTTGGATAGGGCATGCTCCGAATGTAGTCAATCGTTTTCTGCGCTGCCTCTGTATTGCCGCATCCTAAGAGCGTTTCCGCTTTTACAATCTGAAGTCGGACATCCCCCGGATGTTTCTTGCACTCGCTTTCGATAAAAGCGATCGCAGCTGCCTTGTCAGTTTTTGATTTGCAAAAGCAAAGATGTCTCAGCGTATCGAGATTTATCGGTTGCAATTCGTAAGACAGCGCCCAGTCGCGCTCCGCTTCTGAAAAGCGTCCTGCCGTCTCCATGTGAGTGGCTCGACTGTTTATATAGCCAGGAACTCGTCGATAGCACAAGTGCTTTGTAAGAATGTCGACCTTTGTTTTCCAGTTCCGCGCGTCTCCAGCCCGACAGTAGTAGCTCGATGCCTGACCCGGATTTAAGGAGATTGACTTGGCCCAAAATGGAGAACCATCAGGTTGCGAGTAGCCGATATGGTACATGGCATGCCAGTTGTTATAGCTTTTGAGTTTTTGTATGGATTGTCGAACTTTACTCTGATCTCCGTCACACAGCGCTATCTGCAGTTGGAGCTCAACCATTCGAGGAGCACTCATCTCAGGTACAGAGTCGCGCTTGTTGACCGCTATCCAATCATTTTCGATTAGCTTTTTGTTTTGTGAATTTAAGAAGAGAAGGCGTCGCATGCGCTCTTCCGTGTCGTCCAGACTGGTAGGATTCATTGTTTCCAGCTTTGACAAAGCCGCTCGTGCGAGGTGAGCCGACTCGGACAGCTGATTGTAAAAGGCATACTTTGAGAGCAGCCAGGAAACATTGTTTCCGCAGGTTGCCTCGTCTCGCTCAAACAGAGATCGAGCTTGCAATACCTCCCCAGTCGCGCCAAGAAGAAATGCTTGCCATCCTAAAAGCCTCGGACTCTGCTGCTTATTCAAAAGTGCTCTGACGGTGCTTAACGCTTTCCTGCAGTCGCCACCTGAACAAGAGACCACCCAGGCATTCAGGCAGACAACGCTTTCGTCGAATGGATGCTCGTCGGCGAGCATCCGAGCCATAACTCGGCAATCGTTGGTGTGCTCGCTACAATACAGGCACATGATGTGAAACTTGCCGAGCCACAAGTCATGACACTTATCGTAGTCTTTGCGTTGTTTGGCCAGAACCTCGACATTGCGCCCGGTAACCTCAGCGAGGTACCAGCGAAACTTCTGAAGCTCCGGATTGGAAGGTTGTTCCAGAATTGCCAGGTCGATCTGCTTGAGCGCTTCAATCGGATTGCTCTTCGCCAGCTGCCGGTACTTGAATAAAGGACCGGATTGCTTGCTAGTTGCCGCCGCAGGGCTCGACGATGCCTGGATTTTCTCCGCGGACCAGGCCGTACTATTGACGGTGAAGGTCAAAACCAGAGCCGTCGGCAGCGATTTCAAAACAATTGATTTTTTCGGGATCACCAGAGCTCAACCGTTTCTGCCAACAGGCAATCAAGCGAGTTATTCCCGCAACTTCGAGCGCTGACAACAGCGTTTGAGACAAAATCTTGATACTTGGATAAACTTACAGCTGATTTTAGACGGCGGTCAAACATGAGTCTCATCCAAAAATGTGCAATTTTTCTCGGCATAATTATTACGATTCAGGCCGCCTTGTACGCCGGATTTTCCCTTTTCATCAGCGGATTGGAGAAGGAGTATCAAAAGGCGAATAGCTCGCGAATGCTGATGAGTCGAGCAGTAGAGATCGGTAATAAGGTCTACGATGCCGCTGCCAGTCTTGTTCTCTGGGGGGCGTCCAGAGAGAAAGCCGCGGAAACCGAATTCGGAAGAGTGACCGATGAATTCAATCGTGAGGTTCCGAACAACGCTTCCATGGATGCGGAAGACAAGGAATTGA
>CAZISK010000635.1:0-5289 GCA_964541355.1 uncultured Candidatus Obscuribacterales bacterium | reverse complement strand
TCCAAGTATATGTTCGAACTCCAGTCTTTGTTTGGACTTCAGCTTCTCACCGCCCAATATACATGTCCTTAGGCTTGCGAATTTTTCCTTAGGACACCTTTTCAAATAGGAGCTCATCATTGTCGGAGTGCAGATCAAGGTAGTGGCTTTGTGGAGCTCACAAAGCTCGCTGATGCGCCTGGCATCAAGCGGATTATAGTGGTAGACGATTGTTTCGCCAAGACATAACGGAGCCCAGAGCGTCATGGTCAAGCCGAAGGAATGAAAGAATGGAATCACGCCTAATACAATTTCACCGGCCTGAACATGACCTTGCAGCCGAATAGCGTGAATATTCGAGAGGAGATTGGCATGTGAGAGCACCACGCCTTTGGGCTTTCCCGTGCTTCCCGAGGTAAAGATAATTGTGGCAGGATCATCCAGTCTGTCGGCTGGGGTTGCTTTGTTGCGGATGAGTTCTGCGCTTCTTCGCGGAAATCTGATCTTGCGATAAGTTTCCAGACCGGGGAACAGATGCCCTAACATCGCCTCAGGACAATACTCCGCCTCCGTCCAGGCTTTGATTTTCTGCAGCAGGCTGATGTCGTCTTTCACCTCATCAAGATCGATCCAGATTTCGGCTTCCAAATCCAGACCGACTCGTTTGAGGAAGCGGCAAGAAGTGACTACGTGTTTTATATTGCATTGCTCGATAGCGCTCTGACAGATCGTCGGTCCAGTCGTATAGTTGAGATTCACTGTAACTTTACCAAGCAGCGTTACTGCCAGATTCGCTATAACAGCGCCTGCCGAGGGCGGCAAGAGTATACCGACACAATTCGAGTCCTGGAGGGTTTTAGAAAGCTTGTTGGCGAGAGCCACAGCTGCAGTCAAAAGGCGTTGATAAGTAAGCCGCGTTCCGAGAGAATCGACTACAGCCAGTCTGTGTGGACGCGATCTTGCTTGATGAACGAATGCATGCGCTAAAGAGAGCCAGCTCTCCGGTAATGGTGGTAATCGGCGAGCTGGAAAGAGATCTGAAGTTTGCGCCGCTGTCATCGAATGTATTCCCTGAGCAGTGCTTGAATAATGATATTCTGTCGCAGAAGAGCTTACCTGGGATCGATCCCGGGGATGATTTTACTATGCCCGATGCAACCACGCACCCTCTCCGCGACCATAGTGAACCAATGGAAGTTGCCTGCTTTGACGTAAACCATGTCTCCGAACTCTTCTTTCAGTTGCAGGGCGGTTGCTAATTGAAGCTGTTAATGAACTGCAGCCCGAGCACGCCGCTTCGAGGAGCTGGCGGTTGTTGTGAAGTTAACATTGAGGCCTCGCGCTAATAAACGATTGCCATTGCCGCTGGTGGCAGCTCGATGAATACGGTAGCCCTGCCATCTTCATGATGTTGGACCTTGGCCTGCTGGTCTGGCTGCGGCTTCGTGTCACTGCCCGCCTGGTCGCTTCTGAACAGATATTTCATAGTAGATCCAATCTGATGCAATCCTGCATCTACGGTGACTTCAGCACCGCGGGACTCTTTGGCATTCGTATTGAGGACGATTAGAATCTCATTGCGCGATAAGACTCGAGACCAGGCTGCCAACTCTCCTCGCGGTGGATACCTGTATGGGTAGCCGCAAAAGGAGGTTTCGCGAAGGAATACGTGACCGCCGCGCAGCAGTCGACCAACGATGTCGTCTGATTGTCTTAGTTTAGCCACCGCCTTGATCATCTTGAAAGTGGGGTGATCTGAATTGAAGAAATGACATCCTTGTGTGCCAAAGGCACCGAACTCGCCACCAAACATACCCTCGCGAATGTACCGATCCTCTGCAAATCGTCGAGTTTCGATCGAATAGTCGTGATATCCTTCATTGCCATCGAAACATTGCTCCGTGCCGTAGTATATACACGGAATTCCTGGTGTCGTGAGTTGGAGAGCTACGACATTAGCCGCCTGGCGAGCTGCTATTTCTGGCTCGAGGAAGGCGCTGAATCGCTGTTTGAAACCTCTGGACGACATGTCGTGGTCGTCTATCACGCTGACGTGGAACCCACCAAGTTGCAGGTATCTGCCGCCGAGGTAATCGAGCGAGAAGCGTCCGAAGAACTCAATTGGATCTTGAAGTCCTTTCACCACTCCGGTCATTTGGTTGGGAGCGCTGACGATGTCCAATGCCACAGGAAGCGAGGTATCAATGAGACTGCCGTATACGTTCATATAGTCCAAAATCATTCGATTGTCTGTAATCTCGCCGGTGAGCAAAAAGTTTTCTTTTCCAATCGACTGAGCAAACTGCCAGATTCCTTTGCAAAATTCGCGGCTGTCCTGTTTGGAAACGTGTTTCAGCGCGTCCATGCGAAAACCGTCGACGTCGGCAAGGGCGATCCAGTACTGGTAGACCCGGATTAAACCCTCCATCGTCGCCGGATTTGCCAGATTCATGTCTTTCAAATCGTAAAAATCGCCCCGTCTAAATTCAATGGAAGCGCTCATGGGATCGGCTCCAGCACCAACCGACCAGTCGCCAATCTGACCAGCTCTAGTATACCAATCCGGATTCTGAAACTCCTCCGGCCAGGCACCATCCTCCGGCCACTCGGGCGTCTTCACAAGCTCTCCGCGACTGTCTCGCCAACCGGCTATGTTATATGGCGGAGAGTATCTGTATGCCATAGTCGGGCTCACAGATCCATGCTCATCATCATAAAAGAAGTTATTGCCCGAATGATTGAATATTACATCGACGACGACATACATTCCGCGATCGTGGGCGGCATCAACCAGATCTCTGAAATCTTGTCTTGTACCGAAACGGGGATCGATGTCGAGAAAATTTTGAATGCCGTAACCGTGATAGGTCTCGAGGTCCGCACGTTGCTTCCAGGGCGGATTAATCCACAATCCAGTAACACCAAGCTCCTGTAGATAGTCAAGTTTCGAGGCAATTCCTTTTAGAGTGCCGCCAGTAAATTTTAGTC
Organism: uncultured Candidatus Obscuribacterales bacterium; assembly: GCA_964541355.1. GTDB lineage: Bacteria > Cyanobacteriota > Vampirovibrionia > Obscuribacterales > Obscuribacteraceae > JADYXR01. Next base: position 2,322 of record CAZISK010000635.1, on the reverse strand, counting down.
CCTTGGACATCCAGTGTGCCTTGTCATCAGCTCTATGCTGATCTGCTTTTTCGCGATTGAAGAGCGGTCGACTGCTTTCATTTCCATCGCTGAATCTGTCTGGCAGGATCTGATAGAGTATCTGATCTTTCCACCTACGTGGACTCGGGAACACGCGCCCACGTGGAGAAAAGTCGGCACTGGATAGTCTGCGCGGACATTCCGTCTCGATTTTCGTGGCCGTTCCCTTTTGGATTGTACTCGTCATTGTTACTACCTTCGGTGATAGAGAAATATTGAGCGTTCCGGCCAATCATCCTATATTGCATACGTCTAACTGGATAAATTAACAAAATGGAAATGCTATTCGGCGATTTGTCTAAAATGAGTGGCAGAATTCGCCACACCTTAGCGCGTCTTAGCGGAATTCGCCATGATTGGCAGACCCTACCGTCGGCACCGCAGCCAGGTCAGCCCGTCGATATCGAAGTCATGGTTGGAATCGACGCAGCCGTCAACTCTCTGAGACTTATGTATACAGTCGACGGCAGCTTGCCTTCTTCGCAGTCCGGCTCAACTGCGAATGTTGAGATGTATCGTTGCTCTATAGACTGGAACGAGATGGTTTGGGCATATACCGAGATCTGGCGGGGTCAGATTCCGGCGCAAAGCCAGGGAATATTGGTTCAATATTCCATTGTCGCGTTGTTGGACAGTGGTGGTTTGTCGCAATCTCGTGCCGGTCATCCGGGCGCAAGAGTCCGATCGGCGCCTGTCTTTGGATACTATGTCAGTAGCAGGAGACCGCCGAGCTGGCTGTCCGAGTCAGTGATTTATCAACTCATGCCTGATCGATTTCATCCTGGTCCACAGTCCGAGTTCCAGCAAGTTGGGGACCTTACCGGTATCGTAGGTGGTACTATATCTGGTATCGTTGATAAATTGGATTATCTTACTGAGTTAGGAATAAACTGCATTTGGATGACACCCATATTCCCAAGTCCTGCTCACCATGGATATGATGCCACTGCTTACGATACCATAGAGCCACGACTCGGTACAGACAGTCAATTCGAGCAGCTGGTCGATGAACTAAAAAGCCGCGGTATAAAACTTATTCTAGATTTTGTCGCCAATCATGTTTCTTCCCACCATCCATTTTTTCAAAGTGCAATCATCGACAGGCAGAGCAAGTATGCTGATTGGTTTTTGTTCAAAAGATGGCCCGACCAATATGACTCTTACTATGCGCTCCCGCATATGCCGATATTGAATGGAGACAATCCCGAGGTGTCAGACTATTTGATCGGCCAGGCCCTCACATGGCTAGGGCGAGGTGTAGATGGGTTCAGGCTCGATCATGCTCATGGTCTCAGCCATCTGTTTTGGTCTCGATTTCGCCGCGCGATCGAGGAGAAGTATCCTGATGCCATTATGATTGGCGAGGTTACTCTAGCCCCTGACGCAATCAAGACATACGTCGGTCGTATGGATGGCTGTCTCGATTTCAAATTTGCTGAACTCGTGCGCAACTACTTCGCTTTGCAAAGGTTGAAAACTAGTGAATTTGCCCGTCAAATAGAGCGTCATTTGTCGTTTTCCTCGAACGAGATGAGAAATCCAACGTTTCTCGATAATCATGACATGAATCGCTTCCTCTGGTCGGCAGGCGGTGACCGCCGTAAGCTAAGAATGGCGGCCCTTTTTCAGTTTTGTCTGCCATCGCCGCCAGTGATCTACTACGGCACGGAAACTGGCTTGAGTCAACGAAAGACTGTTGGACGCCTTGAGGAGGCGAGACTACCTATGAATTGGGACGAGCTACCCAACAACGATCTGTTGAGCTTCTATAAATCGTTGATTGCTTTTCGCAAGCGTATCATCGAAAGCGCGATTTCAGGACCAATAAGCATTGTAATGTCAGACGATAAGCTTCGTGTTTTCGTAATGCGCATCGGTAAGTTGCTCCTGGTTTGCAATAACAGGCGAACGAAAGCCCACGTCTCTCTTGATTCAGACCTTCTGCGTCATGCGTCTTTTCTCATTGGAAGCGATGCGAGGATAAAATTGTCTTCCGAAGCACTCGAGATTCCACCATACGCTGCTGCTGCTCTTTCGATTTCATAAACTCCAGTAAGGTTAGCCTGATAAATCACTGTTCATACTCCGAGCCGGCGCAAGAGGATTTGCAAGCTCAAGCTGTGCCCAGATGCGCGATCTGGAGACTGCTTGTTATTATTCACGGACGTGAAGTACTAGCGCCGAGATTGCGATCTTTGCAAAAGTCCGCCCAGCCAGTCAAAAAAGGATATTGGTTTTGCGAGACCTTCGGCGGCCTTATTT